>NZ_RHQO01000063.1:0-26998 GCF_003935475.1 Pseudomonas sp. p99-361
CTAGGCCTCATCGAGACCTTGAGCAATATAACGTATGAGATCTAGCGCGGACATTTACTATCAGCAATGCTATAGATGATGGTGGCTCCATCGATGTCAAATCCAGTGTGCAATCTGGCACTGTATTCAGAGTCTCGCTTCCAACCTCATAGCTCACGCGATCCCTGTTCCGGTGGGAGCGACAGCATTTAGCGCCACCGGTCTGCCTCTACAATCAACACGATGAACGTACTGACGTTGGATTCACCTGAACAGAGTAGGGCGCTTTTCCGTCGCCCCTGACTTTGGGAGTTCAACATGAAAGCCATCGTGTACAACGGCCCACGTGACGTCGCGGTCAAGGATGTTTCTGACGCAAAAATCGAGAAGCCCACCGACGTACTGGTGCGTATCACCACGACCAACATCTGCGGTTCTGACCTGCACATGTACGAAGGCCGCACGTCTTTCGAGACAGGTCGAGTTTTTGGCCATGAAAACCTCGGCGAAGTGATTGAGGTGGGCGCCGGAGTCGACCGGGTCAAAATTGGTGATCGCGTCTGCCTGCCATTCAACATCGGCTGCGGGTTCTGTGAGAACTGCGAAAAAGGGCTCACGGGATTCTGCCTGACAGCCAATCCCGGTTCTGCCGGCGCCGCTTACGGCTTTGCTGAGATGGGGCCCTACCAAGGCGGTCAGGCGGAACTGCTCCGCGTTCCGTATGCGGATTTCAACTGCCTGGTGCTGCCTGAGGACGCCCAGGAACGAGAAGATGACTACGTCATGCTCTCGGATATTTTCCCTACTGGTTGGCATGCAACTGAGCTGGCCGGACTGCTTCCTGGTGAGAGCATTGCGATTTACGGCGCAGGGCCTGTTGGCCTGATGGCGGCGCATTCGGCAATCATCAAAGGCGCGTCCCAGGTTTTCGTCATCGACAACCAGCCGGATCGCCTACAGCTTGCCGCGCAGCTTGGGGCAACTCCCATCAACGCAGTCGAGCAAAGAGCAGTGGAAGAGATCATGAACCTTACCCACGGCAAAGGCACCGACCGGGGCTGTGAGTGCGTCGGTTACCAGTGCTGCGACAAGCATGGCCATGAAGCGAACTACCTCACCATGAACAACTTGGTCGCTTCAACCAAGGCCACTGGCGGGCATCGGCGTGGTTGGGATGTTTGTGCCAGAAGATCCTGGAGCGAAAAACGAACTGGCGAAGGAGGGCAAGATGGCCTTCGACTTCGGTGCGTTCTGGTTCAAGGGCCAACAGATCCGGACAGGTCAGGCGAATGTAAAGGCCTACAATCGCCGCCTGGCAGAGCTTATCCATCATGGGCGCGCCAAGCCCTCGCATATCATTTCCCATCGTTTGAAATTGGCCGAAGGCCCAGATGCCTACAAGCACTTCGATGCGCGGGATGATGGCTGGACGAAAGTGGTGCTCAAGCCTGCTGCGTGATCCGCTCTCACTGCTTCCAGGGACGGAAGCTTGGTGAGAAGGGCAACCTGCATGTTTTAAAGCAACCCTTCACCGGCTTGTCAGGGCGTTATCACCCGGCAATTTCCAGTTGCGTGTTCTTCCGCCACCCTCGCAGATTCATCGCGCAGAGGCAGAACTGTAAGATGATCAGAGCCCAGGCTTGTGCTTGCCAGCCCCACACAGCCCACAGCACGTTGCTTGCGATGAAACAGCAGAATCCAATCTTTCTTCTACCCGGACGGCGCGAACCGATGCACCAGGCTGCCAGCACGGTCATCACCATGGCAGGCCATTCAAGTAACCCAATCCAATATTCCATGAAACCTTCCAAATGATGATGGGTATCTGAAGCTAATCACCTGCCAGCTTCCAGAGAGCTGGCAGGTGATGGCTCCACTAAGCGGCTCGGCGCTCGCCCTTGAGCATCTTTTTCTGCATTTCCATGGTTTGCCCAAGCTCCTCGAGGATATCCTTGCTGAGCAGCTTCTTCGCGGTGGGGAAGAGCTCGCCTTCTTCTTCCTCGATGTGATGCTCCAACAGCTCTTTCATGACCTTGACTCTCCCGGCGAATTCGACGGTGCCGGTTTCGGTATGCAGCAGGTCGGGTAGGACGAGGGAGTCAACAGTCCGGTGTTCTTCCTTGGCCTCGTAGTACATTTTCGCTTCTTCCTTGCCACCCGCTTCCTTGATGGCCGGATATAGAATTTCTTCTTCGAGCGCGGTGTGAATCTGCAGCTCCTGCTCGATCCTGTGGAGTAGATCGGCCCGTTTTTTCACTGCTCGCTCGGTGGTGGTCGACAGCTCTTCGAGCAGCTTCTTTACCAACTTGTGGTCTTGAATCAGTAAGTCGATAGCGTTCATGGCGTTACCTCATCACGGATTGGATGTAAGAACTTGCCTCTGGTTGAGTAGCCGCTAAGCGAGACGGTTCAACGCAGATGATGGCTGGCGTCATCGTTCAGGATGGCAACCTCCAATAGCCATTGCGGCTTTGAGGGCTGCCAGGTGAGTCAAGCCCTGAGGAAGGTTGCCCAGATACTGTCCAGTCTGCGGATCGATCATCTCCGAGTAGATGCCTACCCCGTGTGATAGCCCTTGCAAAGCATCTGCATAGGCGGCTACGGCATGTTCTTGCTGGCCGAGGATTGCCGAGGCTTCGATCAACCAGAATGTGCAGGCCAGGAAGCAACCTTCCTCTTCCTGTGCATCGGTGTAGCGATAATGGAAAGCGCCCGCCCCCAGATCATGGTCAATGGCTTGCAGTGTGCTGCGCATACGTTGTTTGCTGGGGTAACCGAACCTGACCGCCAGTGCCAGTGAGGCGTCCAGCCGGTCGCTGTCTGGATAGAACAGGTAGGCTTGGCGCTCCTCGCTCCAGCAGTGCGCCTCGATCCATGCCTGGATGCGCTGGCGCTCGCGATCCCAGCGTTCCCGGCAGGTGGTGGGAAGGTGGCCGCCATCTGCCAGTTCGATGGCCCGGCTCAAGGCTTGCCAGCAACTGATCTTGGACATCGTGTAGTGCTGCTTTTCCGGCAACTCCCAGATACCGGCGTCCTGCTGACGTCAACAGTCGGCGCACTGGTCGGCAAGGCCTGAGAGGAGCATGGCGCTCGGGGAATCAAGAATGTTGCCGCTGTCGATGAAGCAACGGGCGGTTTCGAAAATGTCGCCGAACACGCCATGCTGCAGCTGGTCGCGCGCGTCGTTGCCAACGACTGGAGGCGAGTTTTTGTAACCAGGGAGATCAACCTGGCGCACGCAATCACCAATGGCCCCGTCCAAGGTATAAAACACCCGTGGCCCATGTTCACTCAGGCGGCGCAGCAACCAGGTGAAGGCAGCCTTGGCTTCCGGCTGTGCGCCGATGCCCAGAAACGCTTCGATGGTGTAGCTGGCGTCGCGTATCCAGGCGAAGCGGTAATCGTAGTTTTTGCTGCCACCAATCCGCTCGGGAAGGGATGAGGTCGCTGCCGCCATGATCGAGCCACTTGGAGAGGACAACAGAAGCTTGAGGGCCAGCGCATTACGGACTACATGGTTTTGGTACGGGCCGTCGTAGACCAGCCCCTTCGACCATTGGCACCACTCACTGTGCGAGCCGTCGATGCGTTCATCGATCAAGGCCAATGGGGGCACCACCAGGGGCTCATCTCGTCCTGCGATGATTGCGACCACTGAGCGTTGTCCTGCTGCAAGGCTAAGGACAGCACGCACGCCCATGTCATCCTTGCGTTCGATGTGCACCTGATGGTCGTGCAGGAACATGCCGAGTATTCGGCCCGCATGAAAAACGCAGGCATTGTCATTCGGCGCCACGTAGGGGCTTACCGTGTCGGCTTGGGTTCCGAAGTCGATGGCTAACTCGAAATCGACCGTACCCTCGACACATTCGAGGCGCCTGGCAAGTTCGGCCCAAGGTAAACGCCCAGCGGGGCCACTGTTCAAGGACTCGGTCAGCCGCGCACGACCCTCGTGGGTGATGAAGAGTGTCTCGAGGACGTTGCTGCCTGGCAGGTAGCGCCGCTCAGCAACGAACGGCTCGTTGGGGGTAATGGAAAAGTAGCCTCCTGTTTGCGGAGCCAGCAGCTTGTCGAACAGGGGAGGTGAATCCATGTGCGGCACACACCACCAGTCGATGGAACCGTCCAGACCAATCAGTGCCACGGAACGCCCATCCCCGAGTGCACCATACTGCTCCAGGGGCAACCAGCCACCCTCATCTCGCTCAGGTGCACCCTGTTGAGCTTCTACCGGTTCTCTTTCCATCGGTGTGCCTTCGAGATCATGTGTTCTGATTCCGACATGGCTATCTGGCGTCTGGTTCGTCTTATGTGAGCGTTGCGCAAATAGAGGGAATTTAGGATTGGCATGAATATCTCATGTAAAGCGGGACACAAGGGAGCTTTGTGCCCTCGCATTACCCTGCAAGGAACAAGAACAAAAGGGGGCTTACATGAGTTGTCTGATTTGCGCTGGGCAAGCTGAGTCCGTCGAATGCACCGGTGGATGGGAAGAGCGACGCTGTTCTAAATGCGGCTGTTACCGAATGTCCCAAGCGCTCATTCTGGTGATGATGGAAGAGGGTCAGATTTTTGATACCGAGCGGATGCGGGCCTGGCTGGTATCCCGGCGCGAACTGATGCCCATCCCTACCATCGACCATAGCCAGGCGATATTTGCACTCTAAAAGGCCTGAGAGGTGGAGCTCCGTGCCTTATTCGGCAGGAATGATCGAAATCTTTCCATTGCGTTCGACGATAGCGAACTTTACCTGCTCAATGTTCTCGATGCCTTGGCTGTCCCGCGCTGACTCAAGGATATCGTCCTCCGTGAGTCGTGCGCGACGCATGCGGTGATGCAGGAAGCGCCCATTTTCAACAACCAGGGTAGCGTGCCCATCCAGAAACCTGGCCAAGGACTTGGAGTTGAGCTTCGCGAGTGAAAGGCCGACGTCCAAAACGATCAGCGTGGCAATTACCAGCATGGCATTGGTGAATGAAAAATCCTCGCCCAGAAGTGCCTGCTGGGTGGCTTCCCCAATGATCAGCAACAAGACGAAGTCAAAGGTCGTCAGGTCGGCCAGTGAGCGCCGTCCGGCTACGCGAAACAGCAGCATAAGTGCGACGTACATCCCGGCTGCGCGGAGGATCGAATCCATGACGCACTCCTAGGGGTAAAGGAATGTGGAGAAGTGAACGGCGCTTTCAGGGCCAGCCCTGACGCTGCCCTCTAGAGTGCCTACGTGCTCATTTCGAAGGGTCAAGTACAAGGTGGCGACCCCATCTTGCTTAGTACCCAATTGGAACAGCATGGCCTGGCCATGCGACATCGACTGTTGTGGCTCCGGTTGCAACGTCTCGATACTGGCGTCACGGAGCAATGATCCCTCGAGTTGCACCTCTACCGGCTGACCAGGGATACCCTGAACGGTGATGAAAAGGCTGTCCGTCGTGCCGCTTCGGCTGAGGCGCTGGTACTCAACCCGTACCCGTCCATTCGGGCTCACCACCTCCGCATCGCTCAATGGGCCATTACCGAACAGGCCTGCCAAGGCAAGCAATACGATGGCCACGAGCACGTACCACCCCACGCGCTCGAAGCGCCAAACACGCTGCTGCATCGGCATGTCTTCTTTAACAGGATGACGCCTGGATAGCAGTTCATCTTCCGACATGATCACCCCCTCAGGCGCGCTCACCGCGTAGCCAGCGCTGGTGATAGTGGGAAAGCCGGGTCAACCCGAACAGGGCACCTTGGCGCATGACTTCAGGCCGCTCGCCGAAGAAGCGTTGAGTGCGCGTGAAAACGGCAATTGGCTCGCCGGCGAAGGCCCACGCAAAGCACATCGTCCCCGGTGGTATCCCGGATTCGGGCGCCGGCCCGGCTATACCGGTGGTGGCGATCACCACATTCGCATCGCTGTCCCTCAAGGCGCCCAAGGCCATTTCCCAAGCTACTGCTTCGCTGGTCAGGCCGTATCGTTCGATGGTTTCGGCGCTGACCCCCAGCAGCCGCTTCTTGGCGCTGGGTGAGTAGACGACATAGCCGCTTTCCAGCACCTTTCCGGTACCCGGTACCGCCGCCAACAACGCCACAAGGCAGCCTGCAGTGCACGATTCTGCTGTGCTCAAAATCAGTTTGTTGTTTTTGAGATAGCCGAGGGCGGACAGTACAGGGTCGTTTTCCATTCCAGAATCGACTCGCTTGTTTTGCGGTGGACGCGAGCCTGGGGTAATTGGTTCATCGCCCGTGTTGCCCGCCCATCTCCTGAAGTGTCACTGACCTGAACTTTGCCCCGTAGATTGGCTTCCCTTGTTCAAAGGCAATGGGAGGAGAGCAACATGAAGAAAGTGAGCGTCAGCCAAAAAGAAGGTGCGCAGACAAGGCCGCATGGGGAAGAGGAGCGAGATAACGATGCTCATCGTCCGGATGGATCCACCGGCACATCACATGACTCGACAGCGCAAAAAACGGCCCGTGATCACGATCAGCACAAACGCTGAAACTGCCACGCAAAAAGAGAGTCAGGCTCGCCAGCACGGCGAGCCTCTTTTCACTAGAGGATCGGTTTGCCGCCAGTCACTGCGTAACGTGAGCCACTGATGTAACTGGCTTCGTCGGAGCCCAGCAGCACGTAGATCGGAGCGACCTCCACCGGTTGTCCGGGACGACCCAATGGTGTTTTGGAACCAAAGTGTGTAACCGCTTCCTCTGGCATGGTGGAAGGAATTAGAGGCGTCCAGATAGGCCCTGGCGCAACGCTGTTGACCCGAATACCTTTCTTGCCTAGCAACTGAGCCAGGCCAGCAGTGAAGTTGGCAATGGCCCCCTTGGTCGTGGCATAAGCCAGCAGGCTGGGGGATGGATCGTCGGAATTGACCGAGCTCGTATTGATAATCGAACTGCCCTTGGGCATGGAAGGCAGGGCCGCCTGGCAAATACGGAAGATGGCGGTGATGTTGGTATCGAAAGTCTTCACCCATTCGTCATCGTCGATTTCCTCCAGGGTTTCGTGGGACATCTGGAACGCCGCGTTGTTGACCAGGATGTCGATACGCCCGAACTGGCTAACGGTCTTTTCGACGATGTCGTAGCAGTGCTGTTTCTGCGCCAGGTCTCCGGGCAACAGCAGGCATTGACGGCCTGCGGACTCAACCCAGCGCGCGGTTTCTTGCGCGTCTTCATGCTCATTCAGATAAGCGATGGCGACGTCGGCGCCTTCACGGGCATAGGCAATCGCCACTGCCCGCCCGATGCCGCTGTCTGCTCCGGTGATGAGTGCAACCTTGCCTTCGAGGCGATTGTGGCCGGTATACGACTGCTCACCACAATCCGGGTAGGGCTCCATCTTGCGCTGTGAGCCAGGGACATTTTGAGGCTGCGAAGGGAAGGGCGGGGTAGGGAAGTCTCGCATGGTAGAAGCTCCTGCAGTTGAGAACGTTCATACCGGTTCGAAAGGCCCTGCCTCCTCGTGTTGGTTTCAATCTGCGGTTGGTACGACGAGCGGTGCGGGATATCAATCCAATTGAATTCCATGCCCCATCGCCTGTTCTACCGGACTCAGCTCCAGTCTCATCTCTTCGCTCGGAGCCCAATATCCGGAGTAGCGAGTGCCTCGAATCATTACCCCAACGACCCCTGAGCACGAGATCAGCGAGCACAATGCCAGGATGTTTGGCTCTCCTAAGGAGCGTCTGGATTTTTACCGGCGTGAGATCCAGTACGAAACCAGCATCCTGGCCAACCGCACGGATGCCTACCTGGCGGCTCAGTCATTCCTGGTCATCGCCTTCGTTTCCTCCATGGGGAACCTCAATCAAGGATGGGGCGAGATGTTCACACTGATCGTGCCCGCTTTCCTCGCCTTGCTCGGGGTACTGAGCTCGCTCAACGCCTGGCCTGGCATTCGGGCGGCCTACAACATCATCGATCACTGGCAGCTCAAACAGAGCCACCTACTGCGCAGCGAGCCGTTGATGGGGTTGGCTTACGACGAGCCGCCGCTTTTCTGTGAGGCGGAAACCTCGCGTGCAGGGCATCGAAAGTCATTGCTGTTCTCGCTACGGACGCCGTGGATCTTTCTGGTGTTCTGGGTGTTACTGGGTAGCTACTCGGTTTACATCCAGCTGGCCTGAACACGTCTGCGTGCGAACATGGGGGTAACATTTTGAAGACTGAGGCATTACTGACCGAGCTCCTCAACGCCCGAGGGCCGGGCGGACAAGAAGATGAAGTACGGGCCATTTGTCTGCGCGAGCTGCGCCTATTCTGTGATGACACGCACATCGACCCTGCTGGCAATGTGGTGGGGGTAATTCGTGGGGGCCGCGCTGGTAGCCCAGAGGCAGCCATACGCGTTATGGCCCATCTCGATGAGATCGCGATGATCGTCAAAAATGTGCTGGAGAACGGCACCCTGGAGGTGCTCGCTCTAGGGGGGGCGCAACCGATAAGCTTCGGCGTGTGCCCTGTCGATATCCTGGGCGATGAACACATCCTGCCGGGTGTTTTGTCCTACGGTTCAATGCACAACAGCGGTCGTACTTCGAATGGAAGAGACGTGTTGGCAGGAAATGTTCAGTGGAAAGATGTCTATATCGTCACGCGCAAGAGCAAGTCAGAGCTCCAGAAGCTTGGCGTTCGGCCTGGTACTCGAGTCGTGCTGAGTCAGCACTGGCGTAAGCCCTTCAAGGTACATGACTGTATTGCCGCTCACTTCCTCGACGACCGAGCTCCGCTGAGCGCTGTCATTCTCTGTGCGAAGCTACTGAGTGAACGGCGAGAGAAACTGAAGCAAGACGTTTGGTTCGTGCTTACGACGCTGGAGGAAGAGTCGAATGCCGGCGCCATGTACGCAGCTTCCCGGCTGCCCGGCGACACCACAATCGCTGTCGAGGTCGGCCCTGTACTTGAGGAATATGGCACGGAGCTTTCGGCCAATCCGATCATCAATACCGGCGACCAGAAGGGATACTACAGCCGCACCGTGGTGCAGGGCCTGATCGCCGCTGGCCTAAAGGCCGGTTTTAAGCCCCAGTCGGCATTGCTCGTCGATTTTGCATCCGATGCAAGCGCGGTGATGAGCGCCGGGATCGATGCCCGGGCTGGTTGCATTGCGATACCCACCGAGAATACCCATGGCTTCGAAATGGTGCTTCTGGAGGGGATTACGGCCTGCGCTGAGACCTTGTTCGAATTTCTTACAGGTAGTCAGGACACATAGCCCCGGCGCGTCGACTATGCGCAGTGGCTTACCACCTGCCATTTCGATGGAATTATTTCTTCCTTGGTTTGCTCAATAAAGCATGACTAGGGAGGGAATTCTGGTGATCGGACAGCAACTCTATGTAATTGAGTACGAGCTTCACAGTGAGCCTCGGACATTCATTATCCGTCTGGAGAAAATGGACAACGGCGCCGCATGGCACTGGGCCAGCTGTGATGCCGGCGTGGGCATCATTCCGCGTTTCAGTCAGCAGAACATCAAACTGGTCAGTCGCCCGATGGCTGAGCGGTATGGCATTGCCAAGGTGAAGTGGAGGCTGGCTGGAGAGGGCCCCGAATTCGTTCCGCAACCTATCGATGTCGGCAAATTCTCAGGTGCTACCTAAGGGGCCTGAGACCGGTATTCCATCAACGTGCCTGGAGGTGTTGCCATGCAGCCTAAAACCGAAGGCTCTGAAGAAAAAGGCCCAAGCGACGTGCCTTTCATTAACGATCCGGAAAAGCCCACGTCGCCGCCACTGAATGACGCTGATGCCACGGATGCGGCTGAGCCTGAAGAAGACCTTCAGGACGATGGCCAATCCCTTTAGAGAGGAGAACCAGCTGATGGATAGTTATCACCTCAGCCCGACTTCGGATGGCTGGGAATTGAAGAAAGTCGGTGCTGAGCGAGCCTCAAAACGAGCCGCCACGAAGCAGGAGCTTGTCAGTGTCCTTGCAGATGTCTTCGAGGATAAGACGGCGTCCGTGAAGATCCACAAAGCGGACGGCACTCTCGAGGAGGAACGCACCTATCCACGTTCAGCTGACCCGCGCCGTAGCAAAGGTTGAAGACTATAACTGCCTGTGACCTCGACATTGAGGTCACGGATGCCCTTGGCGTGTTCAGATGGTTGTTGGCCAGCTTTCTCATGGGGAAGCGCATCCGCGCCACCGTAGCAGTGCAGGCGTACCGGACGCTTGTCGATCAGCAGGGCCTGGATACGCCGATTAAGCTTGCCCAGACTTCTCATTCCACGCTGGTCAAACTCCTCGGCCAGGCCGGCTATGCGCGCTACGATGAATCCACTGCCCGACGACTGCATGATCTTGGCAACAAGGTAGAAGTGGAACTGGTTGCCCAACTTGAGGCACTGCAGGAGGGGTCAGATGCTGAGGGATTTAAGCGCTGGCTACTGAGTTTAGAGGGCGTAGGCCCAAAGACCGTGGAGATTTTCATGCGTGAAGGCTTGTCCCATTTGACGAAGTTGTAAGGCCATTGAGTTTGGTGGCCTTTAGCCCCCATCGACGCATGTCCGGAAGAGTGAAACACTCGACCATTGGATTACGTACTGGAGAGGGTGATGAAGCTCGACATTGAGGGTTTGTCGCTGTCAGGGAAGACAGTAGTTGTCGTAGAGGATGATCCAACGCTTCAAGCCCTTCTGGTGGAAATCCTGATCGAGTTGGGCGCCACCTGCGATGCGTTCGATAACTCAGAAGATGCTTTGATTCACTTGATGGGACTCAAGAGCGACTGCTCGTTGATCGTTGTCGATCACGGTGTTCCGGGAAGCATCAAAGGTATGGAATTCATCTCCATGGCACACGAAAGGTGGCCTGGGCTACCCGCCATTCTGACCTCGGGCTATCAGCTGGATGCTTCTCAGGTCACACCACCTGTTACCTACCTCTTCAAGCCGTGGTCGATAGAGGAGCTCGCTCAAGCTATTGACCAAGCGCTTCCCCCTGCAGACGTACCTTCAACTCTTCTGCTGGGCCACCAACAAGGTCTCTAGCGCTGTAGGTTATCCCGAGCCACATCGTCCGTCTGATGCTCAGCAGGCGCCTGATGTTGGGGATCACATTCGCTGCCCATCGCCTGATATTGCTTGCGAAGTTTATGGATTTCCCGGTTATCGAGCGCTTCGAGATCCAATACCGACTGCTCCGCAGATTTCGTAGCGCGAATCAGTTCGTCGAGCTTCACGTGGATGATGTCGTTATCCCGGTTCTGGGTGTTCTGGATCAGGAAAACCATCAGAAATGTGATGATGGTGGTCGACGTGTTGACGATAAGTTGCCAGGTATCATTGTAGTGAAACCAGGGCCCAGAGGCCGCCCAAATGGCAATCAACACCACGGCGATCAAGAAGGTGCTCGGCTTACCGGCGTGGTTGGCGAGCCATTGGCAGAACTGGGCGAATTTCATGACGTAATCTCCACTGCGATCTATAGGGTTTGACCGCAGTGGAGCGCTGAAATCTTTTTTTACATTTCACCGAGGTATTGGGTGAGCCCACCAAGCGCAGCGGAACGACGTGGCCTGCCGGAAAGTCAAAAAAATACTCGAAAACTTTCCCAAGGCTTCTGCACAGATGACCTTCATCGTCTGGTTCGCCATGCTGGGCGCAGTCTTGCTGCTGCTCGCACTCTCATCCTCCTACCTACGCTGGATCCCTGTGACCTCGTCTGTAGTGTGCCTTGCCCTGGGCATCGTCCTGGGGACATCGGGGCTGGGTTTTCTTCAACTGGACGTGAGCAAGTCGAGCGAGTGGATGGAGCACCTCACAGAAGTCGCGGTGTTGTTTTCGCTGTTCTTCAGTGGTTTGAAATTGCGCCTGCCCTTGCACAACCGCCGTTGGTGCAGCGCCTTTTTTCTAGCCGGGCCGGTGATGTTGCTCTGCATCGGTGGGGTAACGCTGGTGCTGCACTACGGCCTGAACTTGGGGTGGGGCGTCTCGCTACTGATCGGAGCGATCCTCGCACCCACTGACCCCGTGCTCGCAACCCTGGTGCAGGTGGTTGATGCCCGGGACGATGATCTTGTCCGTTTCAGCTTGTCGGGTGAGGCAGGGCTCAACGACGGCGTGGCGTTTCCCTTCGTCATGCTTGGACTGTTCCTGCAACAGGACAATGGCCAGACTTGGTTCAGTGACTGGTTGCTCAAGGACATGCTGTGGGCAGTAACCGCAGGTCTAGTGCTTGGCTACTGGATGGGGCGCGGCCTGGGCAAGCTCACGCTGTTCTTGCGTCTGCGCAACGACGACAGCACCGTCTCGCCCAATGACTATCTGGCCCTTGCCCTGATTGCGTTGGCATACGTGAGCGCCGAGTCGATACAGGCTTATGGGTTCCTCGCGGTGTTCGCTGCGGGACTTGGTTTACGTCAGGCGGAGGTGCAGACCGCCAATAGCCCTGAAGCGCCGGCTGCTGAACATTTGGTACAGCCTGTGGTAGGTCACCAGCACGTGGCACCGGAGCTAGCAGTCAAAGGCGATCTGAAAGGGCTCGACGACTCGCAGGTAGCAGCGGGGATCATGTTGGGTGACATGTTGGCGTTCGGTAGCCTGATCGAACGGGCAATGGAAGTATTTCTGGTGACCCTGCTCGGGGTAGTGCTCATTGAGCATTGGGACTGGCGGGCAGTGCTTGTTGCCGGTGCTTTGTTTTTTGTCATTCGCCCCATCAGCATCCTGCTGTTCCCGGCTCGAGGAATGCTGGATATCCGCCAGCGTGGACTTTTAGGGTGGTTTGGCATCCGAGGTATCGGCAGCTTCTACTACCTGTTCTATGCCCTCAATCATGGGCTGCTTCCCACCTTGGCCGCGCAAAGCATCAACCTGGTGCTGTCCGTGGTGGCGTTGAGCATTCTGCTGCATGGGTTGAGCGTTCAACCGCTGCTAGCCAAATACGAAGCATGGAAGGGATAGGCAGTGTTCTTTGGATCAGGTTTCAACTTGCGGCGGGAGCGTTACTAATTTGTTGATCAGCGAGGCGAGATCAGAAATCTCCCAAGGTTTGGGGAGAAATGCTGTCCGAGCAGGCAGCAAACCGGTGTCGATTATTGCGTCGCCCGAAGTCAGAATCACTGGCAGGGTAGGCCATCGACGCCAAATCTCGTGTGCAAGGCCTAAACCGTCCATGCTTCCAGGCATATGGATATCGGTCATCACCAAGCTAGGGACTTCCTTATTGCAAAGGTAATGCAACGCCTCGTCAGCATTTGCGCAGCACGTCATAGCAACGGCGTAGAGTGACGAGAGGCTCTCGGCAGTTAGGTCTCTTAGGAGGTCGTCGTCTTCCACAATGAGGATGGTTTTCGGCATGTAGGGTTTGCTCGCGGGTCATATGCATTAGGGCTCTGGGCCTCTACGCCGTTGCTACTGGGCGATGAGTGGTGCGCTAGGCGCCGTCATGGATTAGCGGCTATGGTAGGAAAGCGGTAAGCGAACCGCCTGTACGCCCTGAAAGGATTCTGGGCGTTTCCCGTTAATCCGGAAGGGAAGACTATGCAGCAGCTACCAGTGGACGAAACAATCCGAGCGGCCTTGAAAAAGACTCATACGCGCTTGCACCGCCAACATGAGCTCGTGGTCGAGTTTGGCGTAATGTCCCTGAAGGCTGCGGACTTGGATCTGTTGCTGACCCGTGCATGTGAAGTAGTCGCTGAAGGAATGTGCACTCGTTTTTCCAAGGTGCTCCAGCCAGCAGAGGACGGGGAAGGGTTTGTTCTGACCCATGGCGTTGGCTGGGATGCTTCTGACATCGGGCGGGCAACCGTGGGCGGCGATGTGGCTAGTCCCGCAGGCTATGCATTGGCCACCTATAGGCCCGTACTCTCGAATCATTTGGGTATGGAAAATCGCTTTCGAACGCCGGAACTGCTCAAAAAATATGGAATCGAGCGGGCCATCAATGTCCCGATCCGGGGTGTGCTCAGCCCGTTTGGTGTACTGGAAGCCGACAGCAGCAACGGGGACGATTTCGTAGAGAGCGATCTGGTATTTCTGGAAGGCATCTCGAACGTCATTTCCATGGCTGTCGAAAGAATATCTGCAGGCGTGGATGTTCCAGTTCCCGACCCTTATTCCGAGACCATTCTGAACGCAAGCCCTGACTGGGTGGATATCCTGGCCCCGAGCGGCGAGATCGAGTTCATGAATGAAGCCGGGCTGAAATTCCTGGATACCCAACTGACCAGTGTTAAAGGTCAGCGATGGTATGACTTGTGGCCTGAGGAGTCGCGATCACTTGTTTGGGAGGCGGTAGCTAAAGTTAGCGCTGGCGAAACCATGAGGTTCGAATCGTACTGCCCAATCGCTCCCGATGAACCCAAATGGTGGGACGTGACTGTGGCGCCAATCATGGGCACGGATGGTCAGGTCGAACGGATCATAGCGGTATCACGGGATATCACTGAACGGCACCAGTACGAAGCTCAGCTGCTCTCTCTCATTGAGGCGCAGAACAGCAGGCAAAATCGAAGCGACCTTTATCTCGAAGAAATCCATCATCGCGTCAAAAATAGCCTCCACCTTGTAAACACCCTGCTGTTACTTCAAGCCAATCTCACGCCAGATGCGGCTGTTAAGTTGCAGCTCGAAACTGCCGCAGGGCGAGTGGTGACCATTGCCAGTGTTCACGAGAGACTATACCAGGCCGCCGAAGACCAAGAAGTACGCGCTCGCGATTACCTAAGTGCCCTGTTGGGTGATCTGGGCAAGGCTTTGGCCGACCGGCAAATTCTGTTGGAGGCTGACGACTTCGTCCTGCCACCTGAAAGAATGGCTCCCTTGGGGTTAGTGATCTCTGAGTTGATCACCAACTCCCTTAAGTACGGCAAAGGATCCATAGAAGTGATCGTCAAGCATGCCGGCGATCATGCTCAGCTCACCGTCAGGGATGAGGGCGACGGCTTTCCTGATAATTATCCTAAGCCGACAGGTACGGGGCTTGGCATGCGATTGGTCAAAAGCTATTCCGGCTACGGTAGCGCGGCAGTGGTGGTTGATCGGCAGGATAGTAAAAGTTGTATCCATGTACGCTTCAAACTCTAGGCGCGCCTGCGCACACCGATGGCACTTAGCCAAATGCGTATAGTCGTAATCAGGCTGATTCGAGACCTGGAATCATCATTGGAGGAGTAGGGGATGCGTAACTGGGGATGGCTGATGACTGCGGTAGGCTACGCTGGGCTTTCAGGAATGTTAGCCATAATCGGCGCTGCGGTTTCAGGGTTTCATAACCTCACTAGCCAGATGCTAGGGGTGAGCCTATTGCTAGCGGCAGCGTCATTGGCGCTGGTGCTTGTTGGTGGTCGTCTTCGAGCGAGAAGCAAACCCTTGTTGCCCATTTCGCTGTCTCCTTAAGACCGCTTTCATTTTCTCAAAAAGTGGCCAGAGTGCCAGGCACCCCGGCCAGCCTCATTTCAAGTTACCGGTTTTCGCTACCGCGCCCGCCGCCGTGGCTGTTTTGACCGCCTTTACGGCCTGCCTCTGAGGCGCGCTCACGGTCGTTGGCAAAATTGCCGCCTGAACTCTGCCCGCCTTTGCGACCTGCCTCCGACGCTTTCTCGCGATCATTGGCAAAATTGCCAGGATTGTTCTGAGCAGTACCACCTTGATGGCCACGATTGGTTTGGTTGTTAGCCATGATCTTTCACCTCATGTCGTCACACAGGAAAGTCTGTGTTCAACTCGGACGTCGGGGCGTGGGGTGTTTACTCCGTGGGTTCTTGCCGAGGCCGACGGGTTGCGCGAAAGAACTGGTGCAGGCGTGTGTGGCGTCCTTAAGCTTTGTTCGCGAACGTTTGGGAAGGATCAAGCTCGCATCCCGTCTGCAGACGCCGAATTTTCAGCCTCCGCCGGCGTGGTTAAGCTGAGCGCAGAGCAGTTCCTGGAGCTGGGTTATTGGCCACGGCTTAGGAAGGAACCGGGCACCTGGCGGCAACACTCTCCCTGCAAATTCGTAGTATCCGCTCATGACAATGATGCGCGTCTGAGGTTTTTGCTGGCTTGCCATCCAGGCAAGATCGACCCCATTGAGTGAACCAGGCGTTTGCACATCCGTTATCAGCAGCGTCCAATTTTGCTTCCTCAACGCCTCATTGCCGTCATCGGCAGTCGCCACCGCTGTCACCATGGCCCCCCATTCTTCCAGGTACAGGGTCAAAAGCTCTCGAATCATGGGTTCGTCCTCAACGATGAGAACAGTTGGGCGAATTATCTTCGCAGCGGAAAGCAGCTCTTTCATATGGGTACTCGGACATGCGGCTGCAGGAAGGGAGGGACATCCAGGTCTGCTTGCTTTCTTCCAGCAAGACGTAGCAGCGCGCCATCACTACGACATCGCCAGCGTTCAAGAAATTCACTCCAACTTGAGTCAGTGCCGTCCATACCCATCCGTGAGCGGAACCATAACGGGGCGACCTTCTGGACACATCGACGCCGCTGACACCGCTTTACTGAACCTCTGGAATCTTCGTGACTCAACCCTCCATCAGCGTGTGAGGCCTCCTGATGCGAACGTTCGAGAAAAACCTCTCTGCCGCCCAATTGCTGAAGCTCAACTGTCTGGCAGACTGGTACCGCGTGCTGAAAAGCAGGGCCTTCCGAATGGATTCGCCAGACGAATATCATGACGAATTGCTTCGCCAGGCCGATGAGATGGATCGTCGAGGGATTATCTGCTGGCAGGAATGGCGCGATCTTCGTCTGGAGGCTGACGCTGCTTACTTGAGAGCGGTAGCAGGGGAGGACTATCGCCCGGTTAATCCCACGAGCTCGTCAGCAAAGTAGGGATCGAACGTGATCTCGCAATGAAACCATGCTCATTCTCGGTACGCAGACCTCCTCTAGCTATCCCTGCGTCGTGAATGTGTGAGTGTAAAACCTACAAGGATTCCCAGCGCCGCTGCGCCGATCAGCAGCGGCGTTTTGTCTTTCGGCTTTCTCCAGCCTCCGTCGATACCCCTCCGGCCACTTGGAGGATCAAAGAGGTTGCCTGATGATGCTTCGGCTATGGGGCTGCGATTTATCCCCCAGCGCGTCAGCCTTCCTGACAACAGAGGCAGGCCTGGTATCAGGTAGCTGGCCAAATGCGCGAGGCGCGCCGCAGCGCCAACCGTGGTGTGAGCACGAGGCAAGATTGCGCAGGCCACCATAGCCTTTGCCACCATCTCGGGATCGTATACGGG
Source organism: Pseudomonas sp. p99-361 (assembly GCF_003935475.1). NCBI lineage: Bacteria > Pseudomonadati > Pseudomonadota > Gammaproteobacteria > Pseudomonadales > Pseudomonadaceae > Pseudomonas > Pseudomonas sp. p99-361. The sequence goes on from NZ_RHQO01000063.1 coordinate 17,142, forward strand.
GCCTGGCGGTGTCAGCGTATGTCCGGTGTAGTTGCCACCGTCTCGGAAGCCAGGTGTGTCCATGACTGCTGGATAGATATCGCAGACATGGATGTTGGGATATTCAGTCAGCTCGCCTCGCAATGCCTCGGTCAGTCCACGTAAGCCGAATTTGCTCGCCGAATAAGCGGCGGCGTAGGGCTGGGCCACCCAGCTGCCCAGCGACAGCGTGTTGATCAGAATGCCGCTGCCCTGTGCCTTGAAGAAGGGAAGGGCGACGTAGGCACCTAGCAGGTAACCGATCAGGTCAGTCTGGATGACCTGCTCGTGCGCCTCCAACGGCGTTTCTTCGAAATTGCCGACCGCGCCGACCCCGGCATTGTTGACCCAGATATCGATCCGTCCATGTCCAAAGTCTGCGGCCTGAACGGCAAGCGCTTGAACTTGGTCGCTGTGGGTAACGTCGGTCGTGATCGCTATGGCATCCGTACCGCAATCGGTGCATTCATCCAGCACGTCGAACAACGCCTCTTCATCGCGTGCGGCGAGTACCAGGCGAGCACCTTTGCACGCAAAGGCATGCGCGGCGGCTCGGCCTATGCCGCTGGATGCGCCGGTGATGACCACGACCTTGCCGCGCAGAGGCCCTTTGAGCGGAGCGCCACGGACAGGCGCTTCTCGTTGCGCACCCGAGGCGCTGAGGTCAAGGGGGGCAACGGTTTCGCTGGCCTCGATCCGCGAGAGCTCAAGAGAGGTGCCATCGATCAGGGTCAACGTCAGCCCTTCCACCGTGCCTGCCTCCCGGTTTGGAAATACGGGCTCACCTTCGGCATCCAGGCTGTCGTAGATGAAGCGCGTACCTTCGAGCCAGCCCACGGCGGTGAGAAGTTCAGGGCCGAGATAATACTTCCCGTCTTGAAAGAAGCCTGGAAACTGATGAGCGCGCTCCACGTTTTCCACGCGATAGCGTTCGCCTGATTTCATGCCTGTCGCTTGATCGATCATGTTGAAACCCCTGTAAGTGGAGCTCGGAGATGTCAGCCTTTGCTGTGCTCGTCGGAAGTGGGCCCGGTACCTCGCTTGATACCGCGCGGGCCAGCAACGCCCCAGATACCCAGGCCAACCAGCGGTAGCGCGACGATCAGCAGGACCCAGGCCGCTTTCACTGCATCTGACTTGTCGCTTCTGAATACGCTGACGATGGCCCATAGATCGATGAGCAAGAGGATTGCCGCCACGGCAATCCAGAAGTAGCTGGCGAGACCGTTCATGTGCTTGCCTCCTTACACGTAGTCAGGGCCCAAGGTGCCTGCTGCCGCGCCTGGCACGAGGATGACCTTGCGGCAGTTGTCCTGCTTCTGATCGAACATCTTGTAGCCCATGGCCGCTTCTTCGAGGGCCAGGCGGTGGGTGACGATCAGCTCTGGTTGCAGGCGACCTGCTTCGATGTGTTCAAGACGTTCAGGCAAGTATTTCTGCACATGGGTCTGGCCCATTTTGAAGGTGAGCCCCTTGTCGAAGGCATCGCCGAACATGAAGGCGTGGATGAAGCCGGCGTACACACCTGGAACGCTGACAATCCCACCGCGTCGCACCGCAGCAATGCTCTGGCGCAGCGCCTTGCCACTGCTGCCTTCGATCTTCAGCGCCGTCATCACCGTTTCGGCAGTGCTGCCTTTCGCCTCGAAACCGACCGCATCGATCACCGCATCGACGCCGCGCATGCCTGGCGTCTGGCGGATGATGCTGTCGGCGGGATCGTCGTCTTGCTCGAAGTTGATCGGTATGACCCCGTAGGCCTCTCGTGCGTAGGCCAGGCGATAATCGTTGTCGTCGACCATGAAGATGGTCTGAGCGCCGAGCATTCGCGCACAGGCGGCGCTCAGCAAGCCCACCGGCCCGGCGCCGTAGATCGCCACCGATGACCCTTGGCCTATTTCGGCATTGATGACCGCCTGCCAAGCGGTCGGCAGGATGTCCGAGAGGAACAGCACCTTGTCGTCGGCCAGCGCGGTGGGCACTTTGAACGGGCCGACGTTGCCCTTGGGCACCCTGACGTAGTCCGCTTGGCCGCCAGGGATACCGCCATAGAGATGGCTGTATCCGAACAAAGCGGCGCCCGGTGGAATGCCCTTCTTGTTGATGATCGAGCCACGACCTGTGTTGGTGGTTTCGCAGGCAGCGAACAGATCGTGCTGACAGAAGAAGCAGCTGCCGCAAGCGATCACAAAGGGAATCACCACGCGGTCGCCGATCTGGAGATTAGTGACTGCATTCCCGGTGTCCTCGACGATGCCCATGAACTCATGGCCGAAGATATCGCCGGCTTCGGTTTCTGGGATTTTGCCTCGGTAGAGATGCAAGTCGGAGCCGCAAATGGCTGTGGCGGTGACCCTGAGGATGATGTCGTCTTCTTGCTCGATGATGGGATCTGGAACGTTATCGACCCTGACGTCGTGTGCTCCGTGGTAGGTCAGTGCTCTCATAAGGTCAGCTCCTGCAGGCGTTTTTCCGTGATAGGTATGCAGGGGAAGCCATGACAGATGGCAAAGTTCAGCCGAACAAGTCCGGTGGTACTTAAAACTCATTCGCGACGCCCACATTTCAAGCTGAACATTCCTGACCACACCGGTATCAGAACGATCTGAGCCCGTGCCACAAGAGCCAGGCCGATTAAACGAGGGGCGTGGCGATGGACGACACGATGTTGGCATACATGGTGTTCGCTGCCTCACATCCTGAGGCGCTTTCGCAGGTACAAGTGCTTACAGAAGCGGAGGCATTGGAGGCTGGCGAAGCACTCCCAGATCTGCGTGAAACCATGGCCGTACAGATCCTCAGTGCTGAAGCCAAGGCTCAGCGTAAAACCCTGGCCACGCTCGTTGAGGTGATTTTGGGCAAGGCCGTCATCGAGCCCGATGCGCCATCCACTAACCATGTCTCCAGCCTTGAGAAATACAACCGGATGCGAGATTTCGACGCGTCACCGGAGCCGTCTGGAAATCGTAAGCAGTCGAGCAGGAAGATTCAGGCCTTACAATTCTGCGTCCAGAAGCATGACGCCACACGGCTGCATTACGACTTCCGCTCGGAGCTCGATGGCACGTTGAAGAGTTGGGCGACCGTTACCGGCTGTCCGAAAAGCGTCGTTGTCGGAAATTGGCGCTCGCGTTGATGGGCTGCTCCGCTAAGGTCAGGTGATGTCTAAATGATACTAAAGTCATAGGATGGCTGACATGCGAATACGTGGTGATGTTTTCTGGAAGTGGGCTGACCCTGTGCTTCCCCATCGTAGCCATGATGAGACACTGGACAACGGAACGGTTATTGACGTACAGACGAGATTGTCGCGAACCGGGGCTACCCAGGTTTTTATCGGCGTCTATGCGGCCACTGGGATGCCACTCCACGAAGAAGCATTTGATGCTAGGCCAGGAGAATCGATGACCCGTGCACTGGCCTGGGGTGTAGGACGGGCCAGAAGGATTGCCAGTGATCCGCGCAGTAAAGTTGTTAATTATTAGCTCTGAAGACGTTGCCACACCTTTTCGTGGAAATAAAAGGCAACGGTATTACAAGCCGGCTCAATGATCGCAATCAGTCCGCCCGTCAATACAGAGCCGGTGAGTAGGTAGGCGACGGTAAAGGCTATCGAGAAGTGTAAGACGCTAAAGCTCAACGTCTTCCATAGCGGCCCTTTAAGGCGGGAATGGCAGCAGTTGATATCGGAAAAGTCTTTCATATCGATTGGAGGCCCAACGGAAAGTAATGAGCCGTATCAACGCGATACGGCCTTTTCGAAATCAGCGTTTCGCTTCAACATCCGGAGTTGCAGAACGAGAAAGGAAGGCTTGTGTGATTTCTGGCAAATGCTCACCCAGCCATTTCGCCATGGCGATCTCTTCTTTCAGGATCGAACGGCACGCATCTGCCGTCAGCTCGTCGCCCGCGAATGTAGCCGCTTCTACGAGCACCGTGTAGGAAGCGATCTCTACATTCTCGAACACGTAGCCAGCCATGGCGCCCTTGACCACTTCGTCGCTCATCGCCATGCCGCCAACAGCTTGGCCAAACGCCATGAGTTTGCCGGCCATGTCTTTCAGTTTCGATGTGCTTCCGCCAAGGCGCTCGATGCACTCCACTAGCCGACGCTGCTGTCCTTCGGTTTCTGCAATGTGCTGAACAATTCGCTCGCGAAGTTTGGGATAGTGCTCAAGTCGCTCTGCTTGCCCCTTCAGCATTGTCTCAGCTTGCTGTTCCATTGCGTGAGCATCACGCAGCCAATCCAGTAAGTTCTCGGTTGGAGTCGCCATGGTCAAATATCCTTTGTGAGGGAATTATTGGGAAACCGTCCTTTAGGAACTGTTCGTTTCAGACGATGAATGGTGTTGCGCACTAACTATTGGAGTCTATTTATTTTTATTTGCATGGAAAATCACTTTGAACTATTTCTGCGTGGCCGCCCGTCCTGAATGTTGAGCGTTGGTTAGCACGATGTAAGACGGAGCTCACTCCCAGCCATAGACGACGTTCACAAATAATTATGGGCGTTCGACTAGCCGCGAGGAGATAGCCATGTTTATCCATAACAAGCGCTTGCAATATACCGTGCGAGTAGCGCAGCCCAATCCAGGTCTGGCGAACCTGTTGCTCGAACAATTCGGTGGTGCTCAAGGTGAACTGGCGGCTGCTAGCCGTTATTTCACTCAAGCGTTGGCGGAAGACGATCCGGGGCGTAAAGACCTGCTCATGGACATCGCGACCGAGGAGCTCAGTCACCTGGAGATCGTCGGCTCCATCATCGTCATGCTCAACAAAGGGGCCAAAGGTCGCCTTGCAGAGGGCGTAGAAGAGGAGGGTGAGTTGTATCGAGCGATCAATGGTGCGGGCAACGACTCCCATATCACCAGCATCTTGTACGGTGCCGGCGCTCCGCTCACCAATTCGGCTGGCGTCCCTTGGAGCGCTGCCTATGTCGATACCATAGGCGAGCCAACAGCAGATTTTCGTTCGAACATCGCCGCTGAAGCGCGGGCCAAGATCGTCTACGAGCGTCTGATGAACGTGACTGATGACCCAGGCGTGAAAGAGGCGCTGGGCTTCCTCATGACGCGAGAGATCGCCCATCAGCTTTCCTTTGAGAAGGCGCTTCACGCCATTCAGCCGAACTTCCCCCAAGGCAAGCTCCCCGGCATGCCGGAGTTCACCAACAAGTATTTCAACATGTCCGGTGAGCCCAATGTGCGCGGCCCTTGGAACGAGGGCAGCGAGTGGGAGTACGTGGAAAATCCATCCGCAGCTGTTGATGGGGGAGATGGCACCGCTTCGGTGACGCTGACTCCTGCCGAGGCTGAAACGGTCGAGGCGATGAAGCTTCGGACGATGTCCGATCCAACCACCAACCCGGTCACCGGAGCGGATCTTGGCTCCGGCTTGATCAATGGCAAAGACTGAGCTGCCGGAGGCTTCATGAACACTCTGCGCAAGAAAGCCTCGCCACATCGCCTGGTTGGCGTTGAGCACCTCATGAGTCAAGCGTTGGCCGAATTTGAAGCTGAGTCCCGCTTGGCCTGTCGAGCTCTCCGTGTACGCATGGCCGTAATGACCTTCGGAGTCGGCTCGCTTCTACCGAACGACCTTCCCGGCGATGCGCCGGAAGTCGAGCGGCCAGAAACTTTTCTGAGTAACACCCTGCACTGATCACTACCGTCTAGGAGATAACCAATGGCTGCACGGAAAACTGTTGAAGACCTGTTTATCCACGAACTGTCTGACGTGTATAGCGCAGAAAAGCAGATCACCAAGGCGCTGCCTCGGTTGGCCAGGGCCGCCACCAATCCATTGTTGGCCGACGCCTTCACGTCCCACCTGGCCGAAACCCAGGGTCAGATCGAGCGCATCGACCAACTGGTGGAGTCGGCAGGCTTGAAGCTCAAGCGGATGAAGTGCGTTGCGATGGAAGGGCTGGTCGAGGAGAGCAAGGAGCTACTCGATGAAATCGAAAAAGGCGCGGTGCTCGATGCAGCGTTGATCGGGGCTTGCCAGAAGGTGGAGCACTACGAGATCGCCAGCTACGGAACGCTGATCGCCATGGCCAAGCACCTGGGAATGAAGGAAGCAGTGTCATTGCTGGGCGATACCTTGGCCGAGGAAAAAGCAGCGGACGATAAGCTTTCTGCAATTGCTGAAGAAGGTGGCAACCAGGCGGCAACACTCGAAAAATGATGGCTGATGCCCGGTGCAGGATGCGCCGGGCTTGTACAGCGCTATCCATCCACCCAATTGGTGCATTCTCGACAACACTGTGTCAGGCGCTACGCTTCTGTGCAGTCTAGCGACGACGGTGCCTTGAAGTTGACGAACATCGCAGAGAGTCCACAATTTTGGGATCTGCATTAGCCGGCTTCAATGGCCCGCGACAAATTCAGCGACCTCGTCGTATTTCTAGCAGTGGCGCAGGAAAGACATTTTACCCGTGCGGCGGCCAAGCTTCGTGTTACACAGTCAGCGGTTAGTTACTCAGTGCGTCAACTGGAGTCCCGTCTGGGGGACAACTTGTTCAAAGGACGTTCTGATGCGGCTGCCGACGCAGCGGGCCAGTGAAGTCGGGCGCTTGCTACCGCATCAGTGGAGGCCTGACGCTGCTTCATAGGCGGAGCTGAGCGAGCACATCCTCTGATGACATGACTTGGGCATATTCAGTGCCCAGTATGGCCAAGGCCAGCTCATAAACGGTTAAGGCGTCCCAACACGTTCCTTGCGGCCCGGTTACGGGTACAGCAGTCGTGGCATCCGCAGGAAGAATAATTTCGTACCCAAGCGCTTTCCCGGCCCGGATAGTGGCATCCATGCTGTTGTGAACCACAACGCCCGTCAAAACAATGCGTTTTACTTGCATATTTTTGAGAATGGCATCCAATTGGGTTCCTATGAATGCGCAGTTCTCATGCTTGATAATGACAATCTCGCCCTCTACCGGTGCCACTTCTTTCTTGATCCCATTCCAAGGGCCATGAACGTAATAGCTGGAGGTGGGATTTTCTTCATCATGCTTCACATGAAGGACAGGCCAGCCACTGGATCGCCAGTGCCGAAGAAGGCGTTGGATAACTGACAAATAGCCAGGGTGGCTTTTACCATTCCAAACAGGTTGATCGATAGCATCCTGAACATCGAGGATAATCAGGGGGATGCTAGGCGTATCCTTCATGCGTGGTCGTCTCCTTACGATGGAGGCTTAGTGTGCTGCAACGTATTCCCGTCAACAAGCAGCGCAGGCGCGCTAGGGTGCCGGTGCTGCAACGAGGCCACTAAGGACGGGCTGCTACCTGTCAGTGGATTCCGACCCAGCTCACGCAAGGTGCGTTGGGCGGACGCCTACTTTTTTCACCCCTTGGCTCAAGCTGAACCTCGGATTACTGGTTTCACCGCGCTTTGAAGCCCTTATACTGTCCGTTTGCCAACGGTCAAGGAGAGACTATGACGCCGACTATTTTCAAAGGTGATTGTTCTGCAAAATTTGCAGTGCTTTGCGTAGAAGGGCGGGTCTGATGCGCGTTGGAAGAATCATGGCGATGGTTGGAACCACGCTTTCGTTGATGACAGGGCCGGTAATGGCATCAGCAGGCCTATCGTCCCAGCCAGCAGAGCATTCCAGCCTGCAGCGAATTTCTGTGCAGGTTGAAGGTTCCGGCAAGGACGTCGTATTGATCCCAGGCCTGGCATCGTCTCGAAAGGTATGGGATGACCTAGTCCCCAAATTAAGGCAAAGCTATCGCCTTCACCTGGTTGAGCTGGCAGGTTTCGCCGGGTCGCCTGCCGTATCCGAAACCAAGGGGAAAGTCATTGCTCCTGCGGTCGAAGAGATCGCTGACTACATCCACTCTCAGCGGATCCAAGCACCGGTGATCATCGGTCACTCTCTGGGAGGAGAGGCAGCTTTGATGCTTGGAGCTCGCCATCCCGATCAGGTGGGCCGATTGCTGATCGTTGATGCGCTTCCCTTTTACAGCTTGTTAGTCGACCCTTCGGCCACCACCGAAACTGCTACAGCGCCTGCTGCTGTGATGCGTGATTCGCTAATGGCTGCATCTGCTGAGCAAAACGAAGCCATGCAAACTGCATCCATCGCTCGGCTTGTTAAAAATGAAGCGTTTAGGCCAGGTTTGGTCGCTGACAGTATCCGCTCGGATCGCAGAACGGTGGCCGATGCTGTCTATGAATTGATGGTCACCGATTTGCGACCTGAACTCAGCCGCATCACCGTGCCGGTGGAGGTCGTGTACGCATATGACCCAATGTATGGCGTGCCTTCATCCAGCGTGGATGCGATGTTCCATCAGGCCTATACCTCAGCACGCGACATCCGGTTAAAGCGCATTGACGGCAGTTTTCACTTCGTAATGCTTGACCAGCCGGAGAAGTTTGCCCGCACCGCTCTGACATTTCTCAGCAAGTGAATCCCATTTGGCCTAACCCGCGATTAGCTGTTGCGCTTGGGTCGATATGTAGGCTGTAACCGAAAAAAATGATGTACGAGTCAACTCAAGGAACTCGAATGAAGGGACAAAGGAAGGTCGGGGGGTTGCAGGTACTGCTCTCAATGCTGGGTATCGCTTTGGGCGCTGCCTTACATGGCTGGGGGATAGTCGGATTTTGGGGGATGATCACCATCATGATGATCCCGAACGTCGTTTTCATGGTCATGCAGGTATACGCGGAACGCTACAAGCAGGATATCGCACGATGAAAATTGTTCCGACTTGACCCCGCAAGCGGAGCGCGAAGCCCATGGAGGGGCGTAGGCGTGAGGATGGAAGCCCGGTAGGGCCGTGACCCTGGCTGCGCCAGGGCGCGGTACACGACAGCCGTTCCCCCGCAAGGGGGACACGCCCGAGGCCCCATCCACGCAGAGCTGATGCAGGCGGCTATTGGCTGGATCGGCTATTTGTAGTGGATGGTGTAGCTGTTGAAGAGCGATGTACATGGGCACCGGTTGGATCGGTGATTTGAATGACATTACCGTGCTGCCAGCCATCCGCCTGAGGATCAGCATCAGGAATACGAATGTCAGCCCGCTCAGCTTTGTTTTTTGCAGCATCCACACCCAGGCGCCGATTGCGCTGTTCGACCATCGCCGGGTCAGCCTGGCCATCTGCGGTAAAACCCATCATCAACTGCGGCACACCTACAGGTAGCGCTTTGTCTTGATCGGTGTGCCAGGTGTGCCATGTCTTCCCATAGGTATGCGCCAGGCGCTCCATCAGAGCATGCTCAGCAGGAGAAGGAATGCCTGGAGCGATCAGCTGCCCAGAGGAGACCTCGTAACCATGGCTGTGCCACATCGCCTTCTCTTTGGGTGGCAACCTGGCAAAAAGCTTCTCGTCGATGATGTACTCGACGCCCATGATATTCGAGCTCTTGGTATTGCCGTCGAATATCACACACTGAATGACATCCTCGTTGAGGATGGAGCAGTAGTGATGCGCTTCCATCTGCACGTCCGGATGCCCGTTGTAGAAGTGAAAGCCATCCAGGTAGGCATTGATGGCCTCAATGGGCGGCTTGGACTGCAGCGTCGCGGCGCCGGCTTCCAGCAACTGGGTTTTCGCCGACTCTGGCCGACCTGGAGTTTCTACAGGAGACTTAGTTTCGTGAGCAGAGCAAGCCCACAGAAGAGTGCAGGCGAGGGGAAGGGTTATCGTTTGAAATAGCTGTCGCATGAGAAAGGCTCTGGCTGGTGTCCTTAGTGGACAGCCTTGATCGATAAAGCAGACAGCCAAACGGACGAATGGCCCGAGTCGATGAAGAATTGCGGGCAAAAGAAAGCCCGCTGCTAGACGGGCAAGGGAGCTTCTATCACACGTAGGGATAGCTAA
>NZ_RHQO01000064.1:0-26774 GCF_003935475.1 Pseudomonas sp. p99-361
GAAACAAACGTAGGAGCGAGCGCAGCTCGCGATTGCGCCGCGCGGGCGGCGCTCGATCTCACAGGCGCTGAAGATGCCCTGGCTACCCTTGCCAGGAACCATAGAATCACCCACAGGGATGTCACAGGGTTATACTGGCAGCACTTCCCTGACAGGTAACCCAATGTCCTCCCTCAGCCACGCCCTGCAGTCCTGCGACATGCTCCTGATCGACGGCCTGCACGCCTTCGAGTTCACCGCCGATACCACTGGCCTGCGCGTCGAGTGCATGGACGGCCGCCAACTGCGCCGCTGGTCGTTTACCCCCGAGCAGGTCGCCGCGGCGACCGCCATGGGTGACGAGTGGCAACTGGCCGATGCCAATGGCGCGCATCGGCTAGTCTGCATGAGTGCCTTTCGCGCCCCGGATGAAGACCAAGATGAAGCGCACCTGGACGACCCTGCTGACCGCTAGCCTGATGAGCCTGACTATCCCGACCCACGCCGCGACCCTGCTGGTGGGCAGCTATACCGATGGTGCCAGCCAGGGTATCTACCGCTACCAGTTCGACGAACAACGGGGCCACATCGACCCTACCCCGCAGCAAGTGGTGAAAAGTGTCAGCCCGTCGTGGCTGGTGCTGTCGGCCGACCGCCGCCTGCTGTTCGCTGTCAATGAAACCCCGGGCGGCAATGCCAGCAGTTTCAGTGTCAGTGCAAAGGGCGACATCAAGCCGCTCAACCAGGTGGCCAGCCAAGGCGACGAGCCAACCCACGCCAGCCTCAGCCATGACCAGCGCTACCTGTTCGTGGCCAACTACGCGGTCAACCCTGACCCCGGCGGCAGCCTGGCAGTGATGCCGGTAGCCAGGGACGGTCAGCTCAAGCCGGTCGTGCAGCAATTGCAACACCGGCCCAGTGGCGTGAACCGCGAGCGCCAGGCGGGGGGGCATGTGCATTCACTGGTGTCGTCACCCAATGGGCAATATCTGTACGCCAGCGACCTCGGTGCCGACAAGGTATTCATCTACCGCTACGACGGCGCCAGCCCGGACCAGCCTTTGAGCCCGGCCACGCCGCCGTCGGTGGCGTTGCCGCCAGGCAGCGGACCACGCCACCTGCTGTTCGATGCCACGGGGCAGCATGCCTACCTCACGTTGGAAATGAGCGGGGAAGTGGTGATGTTCGATGTCAACGGTGCGGGCCTGACCGAGGGTCAGCGCCTGGCACTGACCGAAGACTCGGCGTCGACGGCCAAGGCGGCGGGCGGGTTGCACCTGTCGGCCGACGGGCACTTCCTGTACGTGAGCAATCGCGGTACAGCGAATGAAATCGTGGTGTTTGCGGTTGGCAAGGGCGACGGCAAGCTGACGTTTGTGCAGCGCCGCGCCGTGGAAGGCGACCACCCCCGCGAGTTTGCCCTGGACCCCAGCAACCGCTTCCTGCTGGTGGCGAACCAGAAGAGCAACCAGATCGTGGTCATGCGCCGTGACGCCGAGACTGGCAAGCTGGGCGAGACGGTGCAGATCCTGGACCAGGACGCACCCTCGGACTTGAAGTTCATCGACTGATATCAACACCACGCCTTGTAGGAGCGGCCTTGTGTCGCGAAAGGGCCGCGGCGCGGCCCCGGCAATGTCGGCGGTAACGCGAGAACCCGGGGCCGCTGCGCGACCCTTTCGCGACACAAGGCCGCTCCTACAGGGAGCCGGGTGAAGTTACCTGGCCATGATCGAGCGGAACAGGTCTGATGCCAACCACCCCTCTAGCCAGCTCCGCAGCCGCGGATAAGCGGCCTCGGCGAACCACTGCGGTTCCACCCCGGCAAACTGGCGCATCAGGGGCAGCAAGGCGGCGTCGGCGATGCTCGGCTGGTCAGCCAACAGGTACGGCCGGCTCTCCAGCAACCCTTCGAGCTCCGCCAGCCAGGCCTCGGCCTGCTGGCGGTAGTACGCGCGAGGGTGCTGCGGGTAGCGCTCGGCATACTTGTACAGGTTCACCTGCGACTTGAACGTGCTGTCATTACGCGCGATCAGGGCATGCGCCTGCTGCGCCGCCGCGGGGTTCGCGCGCAGTTGCCAATCCTGCGGGTCGTTCTGCGCCAGCGCCCAGCGCATGATATCCAGGCTCTCTTCCAGCACCTGGCTGCCGGTGTCCAGCACCGGCACCGTGCCCTTGGGGGACAAGGCCAGCAGTTCTGCCGGCTTGTTCTTCAGCGCCACTTCGCATACCTCGACCTCACAGCCCGCATAGCGCAGGGCCAGGCGCGCGCGCATGGCCCACGGGCAGCGACGGAACGAGTACAGGATCACCCGCACACCTGCACTTCGCTCAGGCCATTGCCTTGGCGGTGCACCTGAATCTGCACCGGGATCCGCTCGTGCATTTCCTGCACGTGGGAAATCACTGCCACCTTGCGCCCCTGTGCCTGCAAGCCGTCCAGGGCATCCATGGCCAGCTGCAGCGACTCGGGGTCCAGGCTGCCAAAACCTTCGTCGATGAACAGCGATTCGATGCGCAGGGTGCTGGAAGCCATCGAAGCCAGGCCAAGGGCCAACGCCAGCGACACCAGGAAGGTTTCGCCGCCGGACAGCGAGTGCACCGAGCGCAGCTCGTCGCCCATTTCGGTGTCCAGGACCAACAGGCCCAGGGCGCTGCCGCCCCGCTTGAGGCGGTAGCGGCGGGCCAGTTGGCGCAGTTGGCTATTGGCATGGTGCAACAGCAGGTCAAGGTTGTAACCCTGGGCGATCTTGCGGAACACATCGCCCGAGGCCGAGCCGATCAGGGCATTCAGGCGGGCCCAGCGCTGCCACGACTGGCGGGCTTGCTCGATCTCGGCTGCCAGTGCCTGATGCGCCTGCTGACGACGCTGGTCATCGGCCTGCTGCGCCCGCAGTTCGGCGCATTGCTGCTCGTGGCTGGCCATGCGCTCGCGCAGTTCCAGCAGGGCTTGCTCGAGGGCTTCGGCCGTGGTGTCCACTGTCATGTCGGCCACGTGCTGTTGCAGGCGCTGTTCGCGTTCCTGCAGCAACACGCGGCTTTGTTCGATGGCTTTTTCCGCGCCTTGCAAGCGCTGGCGCAATGCTGTGACCTGCGCATCCTCCATGGCCAGCAGGCGATCCAGCCCGGCGTCATCCAGCTCCGGGTGCTGGCTGCGCCACTGCGCGATCTGGCCCTGCAACTGCTGGCATTCGGCAACCAGCGCCTGTTGCTGCTGGCCGTCGGCCTTCAGCTCGCTGGCCAGTTGCACGGCTTGCGTGCGCAGTTCCTGCAGGCGCTGGGCGGTGTCGGCGTCCAGGGCGCGGGCTTGGTCCAGCGCGGCGTCCATGTGCTGTTGCCAGGCTTCGGCAGTGGCGTGTTCACCGAGCAGTTCGCCGAGGGCGGCCTGGGCCTGCTGGCGCTGCTCGTCCAGGGCGGCAAGTTGTTGCTGCAACTGCTGCAGGCCTTGCACGCGGGCCTGGTGCTGGTCGCGCAGCTTGTCGAGTTGGGTTTGCCGGGCCTGCTGTTCTTCCAGTTCGTCCTTGCGCTGTTCCAGTTGCTGCAAGCGCTGGGCGATCTGCTGGTCCAGGGCCAGGAAAGCATTGGCCGGGTCTTCGTCGAGTGCCTTCAGGGCCTGCTCGGGCAGCACCCCGGCCAGGTCGTGCAAGCCTTGCTGCAACTGCTGCTCGTCGTTGGCCAGGGCCTGGTGCTGTTGTTCGAGGTGGCGCTGGGCCTGCTGTTGAGCGTCTTGGGCGGCCTGCAGTTGCTGGGTGAGGCGGGCAGCATCGCGTTGCAGCGTGAGCAGCGCGCTCTGGCGTTTCTCGTCCTGCGCAATTTCCGCCTCCAGGCGCTGCAGCTGGCTGGCCAGCCAGGTGCTACGGGCCTTGTCATCCTGCGGGGCCAGGGCCGGCCACAGGCTGTGCGCCTGCACTTGCGCCACCAGCGGTTGCAACTGATCCCCCAGTTGCTGCTGTTGCTGCTGGAAGTCCTTGAGCTGGGCGTTGACCACGCCCAATTGGGTGCGCAGCTCGACCAGCTTGGCGTTGAGGGTGTCGACCTGTCGCTGCGCGGCAGCTTCTTCAGCCTGGTCATGCCGACCCAGGCTGTGCAGCAGTGCGTCAGGCTGGTGGAACGGGTGTTCGGCACTGCCGCAGACTGGGCAAGGTTCGCCATCGCGCAATTGCTCGCGCAGTGCCTCCACGCTGGTGGTGCGCGCCAGGCGTTGCCGCTCCAGCAACTGGCGGGTGAGGTTGAGCGCCTGTTCGGCCGCCTCCAGCTCGGCCTTCGCCGCGGTGCCTTCGCTGATCAACTGCTGGCGTTGCTGCATGGCCTGTTGCTGGCGTTCACGGACGCTGTCCAGTTGCTGGCGCAGTTCCAGTTCGCGGCCGTGCAGGCGCGACATTTCTTCAACGGCGCGCTGCTGCTTGCGGTTGTCCTGCAGCATGCCACCGAGCAGGTCGATCTGCTCGGCCAGGGCCTGGGGTTCGGCCTTGGCTTCGCGGAACAGCAGCTCGTAGGCATCGCGCTCGGCCTGCAGCTGCACATTGGCCTGGCTGGCCTGGGCCTGCAGGCCGGGCAGCTCTTCGCGGCCCTTGGCCAGGCGGCCGCCAATCAGCATCACCTGTTTGAGTTGCGGCAGGTAGGCGTGCCACGCACTGGCCAGGCCTGCCAGGTGCTCGCTGTCGGCAAGGGCACTGTCGATCTGCGCCAATTGCTGCAGGCTGCGCTGCTGGTTGGCCTCCAGCTGTTGCAACTGCTGCTGGCCATCGGCGACGTGTTGTTCAGCCTGTTGGCTGCTGCTGCGTTGCGCGGCCAGCGCTTCGTCCAGGCGCGCCAGGTTGTCCTGGGCGGCGAAGGCCTGGCGCAGGCGTGGGGCATTCTCGCCGTGTTGCGCCTGGCTGTCGGCGAGCGCCTGGCGTGCGGCGTTCAGTGCTTGCTCCAGGATATTTGCGCGTGCCTGGAGTTCGTCCTGCTGCTGTTGCTGCTGCGCAATTCTTGCCGCCAGTGGGGCCAGTTGTGCGTTCAGCGCCTGCTGGCGGTGGAACTGGTGGCGCTGAGGTGCCAGGCGCTCCAGGCGCAGCAGGTCCAGGCGCGGTTCGGCCAACTGCTGCCAGTCCTGCTCGGCGGCCTGCAGCGAGCGGGCCGCCTCGGCGTGCTGGGCTTGTAGCCGGTTTTGCTCGTGCAACCAGTTGCGTTGCTGTTCCAGCTGGCGCTCACCGGCCTGGTCAGCCTTCAGGTGCTGCTGCGCCTGCTCCAGTTGCTGGTCGAGCTGGGCGCGGGCTTCGGCGTCCATCGGCAGCAGGTGGCTGGCGCGCGCGAGCAGTTCGTTGTGCACCTCACCGGCCTCGCGGGCCTTGCTGAACGCGCGCTGGCCCAGGCGGGTGTAGATGGCGGTGTTGGTCAGTTTTTCCAGCAGTTCGCTGCGCTCTCTGTCGTCGGCCTTGAGAAACGCGCCAAACTCGCTCTGGGCCAGCATCACCGCGCGGGTGAACTGCTCGAAGTTCAGGCCCAGGCGGGCTTCGACCAACTGTTTGTATTCGTTCTTGCCGCTGGCCAGGACCTGCTCGCTGTCCAGGTCGTAAAAGCTCTGGCGGCTGTGCTGCAACTTGCCGTTGGCCTTGTCGCGGGCGCGGTTGGCTTCCCAGCGGGCACGGTAGCGGCGGCCGTCGACGCCGACGAAATCGACTTCGGCAAAGCCGCTGCCGGTACCACGGCGCAGCAGGTTGCGCGGGTCGGATGTGGGGATGTCGCCGTCGGCATCCGGCACCTTGGCTTCCCGACCGATGTCATTGAGCCGCGGAACGGTGCCGAACAGGGCCAGGCACAGGGCGTCGAGCAGGGTACTCTTGCCGGCGCCGGTGGGCCCGGTAATGGCGAACAGGCCGGCGCTGGCCAGGGGCTCGGCAGTGAAGTCGATGTCGACGGGGCCAGCCAGCGATGCCAGGTTCTTCAGGCGGATGGCAAGAATCTTCATGGCTGCTCCTCTTCCTGCTGCACGTCCTGCAACAGCAGGGCAAAGTCGGCCAGCGCCTGCTCGTCGACAGCGCTGCCGTAGGCTTGCTCCCAGGCCCGGCTGAACAGGTCTTGCGGGGTCATCTGGGCCAGTTCGACAAAGGCCAGGTCATCATCTTCGCTACTGTTGCGCCCAGCATACTCGGCACTGATGCGCACCAGCCGCACTGCCTTGCCCGCCAGCGCGGTCTCGATCTGCTGGCGCAGGTCCGGTTGCGGCTCGTCGAGAATGACCCGCACCTCCAGCCAGGGTTGGCGATTGGGGTCTTCCAGCAGGTCGATTACCGGCTGGTCTGCCAGTTGCTGTAACAGCTCACCCAGCGGTGCCGGGCCGATGCGTTGCAGGGCCACGGCGCGCGGTACCGGGCGCGGCTCGACGCTGACCAGGCCGCTGCCGTCCAGTTCCACCTCCAGCACCTGGTGCGGGTAGTTGATTTCGGCGAACGACAGTGGGATCGGTGAGCCGCTGTAGCGGATGCGTTCTTCGCGGTTGACCTTCTGTGGCTTGTGCAGGTGGCCGAGGGCGACATAGCTGATGGCCTTGTCGAACAGCTTGGCCGGCAGCGCCTCGGCGTTGCCGATGATCAGGCTGCGCTCGGAGTCTTCCGACACTGCGCCCCCGGCCATGTGCGCATGGCTGATGGCAATCAGCGCCTGGTCTTTCTTGCGTTTTTGCAGTGCTGCGGCGATCAGTTGCTGGTGCACCTGGGTGATGCCTTGCAGGTAGTCGTCGCCCAGGTGGGGGCCGGTGACTTCCGCCGGCCGCAGGAACGGCAGCGCCAGGCACCAGGCTGCGACCTTGCCACGGCCATTGGTCAGCGGAATCAGCAGCCGCTCGGCATCCAGTTGGCCCTCGTCCAGCCAGTGCACACGGCCCAGGGCGTGGGTGCGCAGGCGGCGCATGAGTGCGGCAGGCAGCTCGATGCGCGAGCCGGAATCGTGGTTGCCGGCGATCATCACGACGTCCAGCTTGGGCTGCTGCTCATGCGCCTGGACGATGAAGTCGTACAGACGCTCCTGGGCTTTGACCGGGGGGTTGACCGTGTCGAAGATATCGCCGGCGATCAGCAGCGCATCCGGCTGGCGCAGGCGAAGCTGGCCGAGCAGCCAGTCGAGGAAGCAGGCGTGTTCGAAATCGCGTTCCTGGCCGTGCAGGCTTTGGCCCAGGTGCCAGTCGGAGGTATGAAACAGACGCATGGATGACCTGTGGTGTCGAGTCGAGCAAGCCAGAGGGCTTGGCTTTGGGGATGGGCGTTGCGCGAGGGCGGTATGGTAACCCAAGCAGGGGGGTGGGGGGCAGGGCGGGGGATGGGGGGGAGGGCTGGCACCGGCTGCGCCGGTGTTCGCGGGCGCGCCCGCTCCTACAGGCACCGCGTAACGCTCAGGCATACGTCGTACCTGTGGGAGCGGGCATGCCCGCGAAGAGGCCCTGGCAGGCAGCCGGCTACTTGGGATAAAGCGGCGGCAAGCTGCCGTTCTCCCCAGCCGGCAACAACACCTGTTCAGCCGGCGGTATCGTGCCGATCGCCCGCCACAAATCCTCACCCTGCCAATACTGCCCACTCTCGCTGTACAACGCGCCATTCAACCCATCCAGCGCATCCGACAACGGCACGAAGCGCGCCGCCATCTCGGCCAGGGTCTCCGGTTGCTGCCGGGCCCAGGCGTCCAGCGCCTGGCGGGTGGCCTGGGGGTCGTTCGCCAGGCAAGCGCGCTTGAGGTCATCCAGCAAGGTGCGCGGGCTCGGCCCGTTCTGCGCCGCACGCAGCACCGCCGGTTGCGAGCGGGCGCGCCACCACAGGGCGAAGCCCAGTACGGTGGAAAGGGCGAACAGCAGAGTCGCCAATTGCCAAGGCCACAGCGCGCTGCTGGCGCTGCTGTTATCGCCCACCGGGCTGTCGGCACTCAATGCCGGGTTGTCTTGCACGTTCAGCGTACGCGCCGGCAGGCTGCTGTGCTCCAGGTGATCTTCACGGGTGTTCCACCACGCCACTTCCAGCGCCGGCAGGGCCAACGTGCCGGCATGGGTGGGCACCAGTGCTTCGCGTTCCTCGCGGTTGGCGGTCATGCCGCGTTCGTTGATTTCGTTGCGCAGCAGCGGCTGGTCGGGGTAGCGGCGCAGGCCGGTGATCTCGGTGGCGGGTAACGGCGGCAACTGGGTGCTGGAAAGGCCTTCGGCGCGCAAGGTGATGTTGCGCGTCAGCGAGTCGCCAATCTGTACCTGCTGGTTGCCGGGGTCGGGGTTCCAGTGCTCTTCCAGTGTCAGGCTACGCGCCGGCAACCACGGCACACCCGCAGGCCAGGCGGCGGGAATCGGGCGTACCGCCAGCCGCAGCGGCAGCGAGCTGACCTGTACCTGGTGCCCGGCCCGGGCCGTGCCATTGGCTTGCGGGGTTTCGTCGCTGCTGGCTGCGGCGGTGGCGCTGAACGTCAGTGGCGGGATCTCGAGCGTGCCACTTTGCTGGGGGTACACGGCATAGCGGGTTTCGATCACGCCGTGGCGCACGCCATTGATTTCCTTTTCATAGGTGCGTGATTCGCCGAGCGGTTCGACCTTGGCGCCTTCCAGCTGCAGCGGGCTCAGGCTGCTGTCGTCATAGAGCGCCACCGAGTGATAGATGCGCAAGGTGAGCACAGCCTGTGCCTGCACGTAGACGTCGGGGCTGTCGAGGGTGGCCTCGATGAACACCTGTGAAGTGTCCTGGGGGCTGGCATCGGCCTGCAGCACTTGCAGGTCGATGGCCTGACTGCGTGACTGACCCAGCTGCAGCTCGGGGATACGCAGGCCGCCGCTGCGCCGCGGCAGCAAGGTGATGATCCAGCGGGTGCTGGCGCGGGTTTCACCGTCGAGGGTATGCAGGCTGTTCAACTGGCGCGTGCCGCGCACCTCGAATTCGCCTTCCAGGGCGCGCAGGTCGGGCTTGCCGAACTGGGTGACGTCCTGGCTTTCCAGGGTCAGTTCCAGGCTTTCGCCAGCCTGCAGGCGGGTGCGGTCGACGCTGGCCTGCAGCAGGGGTTCAGCCTGGGCCAGGGTGGCCCACAGCAGGGAGAGGAGCAAGACGCCGAAGCGACTCATCGTGGGGTTTCCTGTTGCAGTTGCTGTTCGTACCAGAATTTGCGCCGCAGCAGCTCCGCCGGGTTATCGGGGATCTCCCGCAGCCATTGTTCCAGGGCTTGGCGCTGTTCGGCGTCGAGGCTGGTCGACACCGGGCGCTGGGGCGGCTGGATGACGCCCTCATCGGCACCCGGCTGGTTACCCGGTGCGCCCTGGCTGTTGCTGCTGCTTTCGCCAGGCTGCTCGGCGCTGGCTTGTTCATCACCGCTGGGGGTGCCCTGGGCGGCGCTGCTGGCCGAACTGCTGTTGCCTTCGGTGTCGCTGCCGGGCGTGCCTTGGGCATCGTTACCGGGCGGTTGTTCCTCGGCCTTGGCCTGGCGCTGTTGCAGCAGCTGTTGCACCAATGCCTGGTTGTCCAGTGCCACTTGCAGATCGGGTTGGCGCTCCAGCGCCTGCTCGTAGGCGTCCAGGGCCGCTTCCAGCTCACCGGCACGGGCCAGTGCATTGCCTCGATTGTAGTGGTCGGCGGCCGTGTCGCCTTGGGAAAATGCCTCGGCCGCACCCGCGTAGTCGCCGGCCTGGTACAGCGCCAGGCCGCGCCACTGCGTGTCATGGAAGTGCCGAGCCGCGCTGGCTGGGCGGTTCAGCTCGAGCAGGCGTTGGCCTTGCTGGTCGGGGCGCAGCCACAGGTCATCGAGCTCGAAAGCCTGGCTGGGCTGGGGCAGGGCCAGCAGTAACGGCAGGCAGAACAGCCAACCGCGCCGGCCGGCACACGCGGCCAGCAGTAGCAGCGGAATCAGCAACCAGTAGCCCTGGTCGGCCCAGCTGTCCAGCTGCAGGGTCTGGCCATCGTTGCGCCCGGCCCGCGGCTGGTCGAACAGGCCCAGGCCGCGCAGGTCCAGGTCGTCGATACGCGCATGCCGGTAGCGCCCGCCGGTGCCGTTGATGAAACCCTTGAGGCTGGCGTTGTCCAGGCGGGGTACCAGAATGCCGCCTTGGTCATCCTTGAGGTATTCGCCATTGGCCTGGCGCACCGGGGCACCGTCACGGCTACCGATACCCAGCATCAGCAGGCTTGGGCCCTGCCGGCCAAGGGCCTGGGCGATGCCTTGGCGCTCCGGGGCGCTGAGCGACGACCCGATCAGCAGCAGGCGGCCCTGGCCGAGCCCGCTCTGGGCCAGCAGGGCCAGGCCCTTCTGCACAGCCAGGTCGGCGCGCTGGCCGGGCTTGGGCATGATCGACGGGTCGATGGCCTCCAGCAGGTTGCGCGTGGTGGCCAGGTCATCGGACAGCGGCACCAGGGTGTGTGCGGAGCCGGCATAGACCACCAGCGCCGTCTGGCTGTCGCGGCGGTGCTCCAGCAGGTCGAGGATTTTGCGCCGGGCCTGTTCCAGGCGATTGGGCGGGCTGTCCTCGGCGAGCATCTGCGGGGTCAGCTCCAGCAATATCACCAGCGGGTCGGCCGGGCGCTGGCGGTTTTCTTCCACCCGCTGCCAACTGGGCCCGAGCAGGGCCAGGATCACCAATAGCCAGGCCAAGCCCAGCGCCACCCACGGCAGTTTGCTGGTGTTGCCGTTGCCGCCGCCCAGCAGCACAGCGTGGAATGCCGGCGGCAGGATCAGCTGCCAGCGCCCGGCGCGTTTGCGCCGATGCCACAGCTTGTACAGCAGCCAGCCAAGCAAGGGCACGGCCAGCAGCCATAGGGGGCGCAACCATTGCGGCCACAGGTCGATCATCGCCGCCTCCGCAAGCGCAAGCGCTTCAGGCGTTGGCGCCATTCCGGGTGTGGCTGCAAGAAGCGCGGCTTGCGCAGCAGGCGCTGCATCAGGTTGTCGGGCCATTGCACGGCCACCACCAGCAGCACGCTCAGCAGCAGTGCCAGGGCCAATGGCCAGGCGTACAGGGCTTGGGCGGTGCGGGCCTGGGTCGGTTGCTGGGCCACCGGTTCGAGTTGGTCGAGGGTGTCGCCAATAGCGTCCAGTTCGGCTCCGTCATGCGCGCGGAAGTAGGCACCGTGGGTGATTTCGCCGATTTCCCTGAGAGCGGCTTCGTCCAGGTCCAGGCTCGGGTTGAGGCCGAGCAGGCCTGGGGTGCCACTGGCTTCGGGGTTGGCGCCAATGCCGATGGTGTAGATGCGCACGCCTTCCTGGGCTGCCAGGCGGGCTGCCGTCAGCGGGTGGATCTGCCCGCCATTGTTGGCACCGTCGGTAATCAGTACCAGTACCCGGCTTTGCGCCGGGCGCTGGCGCAGGCGTTTCACCGCCAGGCCAATGGCGTCGCCGATGGCCGTGTTCTTGCCGGCGATGCCGATTTGCGCTTCGTCGAGGAAGGTGCGCACGGTACGCCGGTCGAACGTGAGCGGGGCCTGCAGGTAGGCCTGGCTGCCGAACAGGATCAGGCCCACGCGATCGCCTTCTCGGTCCTGCAGGAAATCGCCGAGCAGGGCCTTGACCAGGTCGAGGCGGCTGATGTCTTCGTTTTTCCACTGCATGTCCGAGAAGTCCATCGACCCGGACACGTCCACCGCCACCAGCAGGTCGCGGCCGCTGGCCGCCACTGGCACCGGGTCACCGAGCCATTGCGGGCGCGCGGCAGCGCACAGCAGCAACAGCCAGATGACCACGAATGGCCCTTGCTGGCGCCAGGTGGGCAGGTTCAGCCGCGCGCGCCGCCCGGCAAGGCCTTCCAGTTCGTTGAGGAAGCCAACCTTGAGTACCGGTTCGCCGCTGTCGGCGGCGGGCAGCAGCAGGCGCGCCAGCCACGGCAGCGGCAGCAGGGCAAAGACCCACGGCCAGGCCAGTTCAAACATGCTTGCGGATCCAGGTTTCGACGGCTTGGCTCAGCCCGGCGATGGCCTTGTCGTCGAGTTTGCACTCGGGTTTATAGGCGCCTTCGACCAGCACCATCCAGCGTGTGAGGCCGGCTGCGGGGCAGCGGTTGTCGAGAAATGCCAGCCACTGGCGGCCGTTGAGGGTGTGGCTGTTGGCGCCCGGGTAGTGGCTGCGGCACAGGCGCTTGAGCAGGGCGTTGATCTGTTGCAGCCAGGCGCCGGCGGGGGCGCCGTCGTAGGGGCGTGGCAGGCGTGCCAGCTCGGCCAGCGCTTCTACCCGCACCGGGTCCAGCGGTTGCTCGGCGCGTACGACACGGCGCTTGCGCGGGCGCCAGTGCCGCAGCCGCCACAGGCCCCAGCCCAGCACTGGCAGGATGACCAGCAATGCCCACCAGCCGGGTGCTGGCGGCCACAGGCCGATGGGCGCCGGTTCGATCAGCGGTTGCAACTGATCGAGCGGGTTCATGACGCGCTCCGCGGGCGCTGTGCGCTCAGGTATTCGCGCAATTGCTCGATCATTTCACTTTGCGTGCTCAGCGGCATCAGCAGCACCCGCAGCTTTTGCGCCAGCAGCTCCCAGCGCTCGATGCGGGCTTCGGCCTGCTGGCGGTAGGCCTGGCGCAGGTTGGCGTCGAGGGTGTCGAGCTCCAGCTGCGCGCTGCGTTGGGCAAAACGCAGCAGGCCAGCGGCCGGCAGGGCATGGTCGAGTGGGTCGGACACCGGCAGCAGCAGCAGGTCGCAATGCCGGGACAGCATGGCCAGGTGCTGCTCCACCTGGGCGCTGAGCGAACGCTCGTCGCAGATCACGATGGCCAGGCTGCCCGGGCGCAGCACTTCGCGGGCGCGGCGCAGCGCCAGGCCAAGGCTGTCGGCCCCGGCAACCGCCTCGGTGTGCAGTGCCTGGTTGACCTTGGCCATGCGGTTGAGCAACTGCAGCAGGCTCTGTTTGCTGCGCCGGGGCTTGATTTCGTGGTGCTCGTTGTCGCCGAACACCAGGCCGCCGATGCGGTCGTTATGGGCCAGCGCGGCCCAGCCGAACAAGGCGGCGGCCTGGGCGGCGAGCACCGACTTGAACATCAGGCCCGAGCCGAAGAACAGCCGCTGGCTCTGCTCGACCAGGATGAAGATAGGCCGTTCGCGTTCTTCGTGAAACAGCTTGGTGTGGGGCTCCTGGGTGCGTGCGGTCACCCGCCAGTCGATGTTGCGCACGTCGTCGCCGGCCTGGTACACGCGCACCTGGTCGAAGTCCACACCGCGCCCGCGCAGCTTGGAATGGTGCAGGCCGACCAGCGGGCTGCGTTGGCCGGGCTTGGAAAACAGCTGGATTTCGCGCACGCGGTGGCGCATGTCGATCAGCTCGGCGAGGCCGATGCGGATGCCGGGTTCGGCCAGGTGCGCAGTGGGCATGGGGTCAGGCAACGGCGACGACGTCGAGGATGCGCTGGACCACGCGGTCCTGGTCGATCCCCGCGGCCTCGGCTTCGAAGGAGAGGATGATGCGGTGGCGCAGTACGTCGAACAGCACCGCCTGGATGTCTTCGGGGCTGACGAAGTCGCGCCCGGCCAGCCAGGCGTGGGCACGTGCGCAGCGGTCCAGCGAAATGGAACCGCGCGGGCTGGCGCCGTAGGCGATCCAGTCAGCCAGCTCGGTATCGAATTTGGCCGGGGTGCGGGTGGCCATGACCAGCTGCACCAGGTACTCCTCGACGGCATCGGCCATGTACAGGTTGAGGATTTCCTTGCGCGCGGCAAAGATCGCCTGCTGGCTGACCCGCCGTTCGGGTTTCACTTCGCCGCCCAGCGCTTCGCCGCGGGCCTGCGCCAGGATGCGCCGCTCGACCGCGGCGTCCGGGAAGCCGATTTTCACGTGCATCAGGAAGCGGTCGAGCTGGGCTTCGGGCAGCGGGTAGGTGCCTTCCTGCTCGATCGGGTTCTGCGTGGCCATGACCAGGAACAGGGGCGACAGGTCGTAGGTGCTGCGGCCCACACTGACCTGGCGTTCGGCCATGGCCTCGAGCAGTGCCGACTGGACCTTGGCCGGTGCACGGTTGATTTCGTCGGCCAGCACCAGGTTATGGAAGATCGGCCCCTGCTGGAACACGAAACTGCCGGTTTCCGGGCGGTAGATTTCCGTGCCGGTGATGTCGGCCGGAAGCAGGTCGGGGGTGAACTGGATGCGGTGGAACTGCGCTTCGATGCCCTCGGCCAACTCCTTGATGGCCTTGGTCTTGGCCAGCCCGGGCGCCCCTTCGACCAGCATGTGGCCGTCTGCCAGCAGCACGATCAACAGCCGCTCGACCAGTTTCTCCTGGCCTAGGATCTGGGTTGAAAGAAAGGTGCGCAGCGCGATCAGCGCTTCACGGTGTTCCATCGGCGACGGTTCCTGGTAGGGGGCCGGAGGCGGCTGACGGCAGCTGCCCTGGCAAGGGCTGATACTTTAATCCATCCGGGGGGGCGGCGACTAATGGCACTGGGTTAAATTTATCGCTGCAGCGGGCCTGGGGTATGGAAAACTCTCACGAAGGCTTGGCGATTGCCTGATGTTGCCTGACGGCGTACTGGCGCCTGCTTGTGCTTTTGGGTCAAGCACAAGGCACGAAGATGGTAGCGAGCAACGGCGGTACGCCGACCCCTCGACGGGTAACCCTGCGTTTTGGGGTGTTCTTCGATGGCACCGGTAACAATCAGCACAACGCCACGGCATTGGCGGGGCACGGCGGCAGTTATGCCAATGCGCTGAGCAACGTAGCTCTGCTGCATGCGTTGTACCCGGCGCAAGCGGCCGATGGCGAGGCGCGCCAGGTCTTTTTCAAATGCTACATGGAAGGCATCGGCACCTTGGCCGGTGAAACCGACCCGGTGTATGCCTCTGCCACCGGGCGTGGCCGCACGGGCGTGGAAGCCCGGGTGGCCGAGGCGTTGCAGGCGATTGCCGGGCAACTGCAGGGTTGGTGCCAGGCGCACCCGCAGTGGATGCCGGCACGCCTGGAGTTCGACTTGTTCGGCTTCAGCCGTGGCGCGGCGGCGGTACGCCACCTGGCCAACCTGTTGCACGACGGTGCCGGGGGATTGTTGCCGGTGGCGTGTGACATCGCGATCAACTTCATGGGTTTGTTCGACACGGTGGCCGCGATCATCGCGCCGTTGCAGGGCGACTTCGACCCCGCCGACGAGCGCCACGGTGGCTTGCGCCTGGGCCTGGAGGCGGGTATTGCCCGGCAGGTGGTACAACTGGTCGCGCGGGATGAGCGGCGGCATAACTTCCCGCTGGTGAGCAGTGGCCACGACATCGTGCTGCCGGGTGTGCACTCGAATATCGGTGGCGGCTACCCGGAAACCACATGGGAACAGGTGCTGTTGTGTAAACCGCAATCCCAGCGCGTGCCGGTGGCGACGCCTGCCGGGCAGTGCCGCGTGCATGCCGTGATGCAGGGCCTGCTGGCGACGGATTTTGCCGACATGGGGGAACCCCGGCCACGGGTGATCACCTGGGAGGAGCCGATCGCTGGCGGCCACCCGCGTGAAGCAGAGAAGCAAGTCTACGCAGCGGTAGCCCGCGAGCGGGAGGTGGCCGGGCACCTGTCGCGTGTCTACCTGAGCGTGATGCGCGAGCTGGCGGTACGGGCTGGCGTGCCGTTTGCGCCGTTGGGCGGCCAGGCGGAGCACCGTTTGCCGGCTGAATTGCAGGTGATCAGCGCAAAATTGCATGGCTTCGCCTTGGGCGAAACCGGGCAATTGGCGCTGAGCGAGCAAGAGCAGCGCTTATTGCGCGACAAGTATGTGCACGCTTCGGCGAACTGGAATGCGCTGAAAGGGTTGCGTAACAGCGTACTGGATGTGTTGTTTGTCAATCGGCCAGGGGTGGCGGGGCGGGTGGTGCATGGGAATCCGGTGGGGTGAATTTGTCTGGGGCGGCAGGGGTTCGCCACCCCATTCATTCATCGCTGCGCGTTCCTGCGTTTTCGAGCCATATACCCCTCCTGCGCCACGGTCAGCATCACCGTCAGCACCATGAACGCTACCGAAGCAACGAAAATGCCATTTGGCAGCCCCCGGTCAAGCATCCAGCCGAACGCCACTGGCCCGACGGCACCACCGATGTTGAACCCGGTCGAGACCAGCCCGAAGGTCTTGCCTTCGGCACCCTTGGGCGCGGCCGCTTTTACCAGCATATCCCGCGACGGGGCGATCATTCCGGTCAGCAGGCCGATGCTGCCCAGCACCACCACTAATGTCCATTCGCGCAGCACACCCAGGGCCACCACTGCGGTCAGCACAGCGGCCAGGGCGAAAGCCAGCGCCGCCACCAGGCCATGCCGGCGGGTACGGTCGGCCAGGGCACCGCCACACAGCACCCCTGCGGCGCTACAGAGCAAGAAGGCGGTAAGCGCGGTATTGGCCCAGGCCAAGGTCAGACCTTGGCCTTGCACCAGTGCGGCAACGGAGAATTTCTCGATGGCACTGGTGCTCAGGTTGAGCAATATGAACAGCACTGTCAGCACGCCGATCATGGGGGTGAACAAGCGCACTCGGCCGTTTGCCGGCGGCGCGCCGGCATTGCCCGGGTTGCCCATCTCCGTTACCCGGTACACCCCGCTGCCTGGCAGCGATATCAACAGCAGCGCAGCAGCGCCGAACACTGCGCCCGTCGCCAGGGCTGCCCGTGTGCCCAACACGGCAGCGATACCGAGGAATATTGCCGGGGTTACCGCCGAGCCGAGAAAGCCGGCGAAGGTATGAATGGAGAATGACCGCCCCAGCCGGTCTGGCTCGATACCCTTGGCCAGCAGCGCATAGTCGGCCGGGTGGTACACCCCATTGGCCAGGCCGGCCAGCGCCATGCTCACCAGCAACACCGCATGGCCGGGGCTGGCGGCCAGCAGCAGGAAACTGACGCTGCCCAGCAGCAGCCCGGCCTTGAGCACCTTGCGCGCGCCAAAGTGGTCGACGGCATGACCCAGCGGGGCCTGCACCAGGGCAGAGACGATATTGAACACCGCCAAGGCCACGCCGAGTTC
Organism: Pseudomonas sp. p99-361; assembly: GCF_003935475.1. Classification (NCBI taxonomy): domain Bacteria; kingdom Pseudomonadati; phylum Pseudomonadota; class Gammaproteobacteria; order Pseudomonadales; family Pseudomonadaceae; genus Pseudomonas; species Pseudomonas sp. p99-361. The sequence continues at coordinate 16,874 of NZ_RHQO01000064.1, forward strand.
GACGAAACCGACCCCCAGCAGGGAGGGCAGCACTGGCAGCAGTGCCGGGACCAGCATGATGTGCACATGGCTGACGAAATGTACGGCGGCAACCTGGGTCAGCAGCTTGGGGGCAGCAACGTAGCGCATGTCGGGACCTGTAGACAGTGTGCGCGCCTGGCGCACGGCAAGGGGATGGAATGCCCGCGTGGCGGGCGTCGCTGCGCAGCGCCCGAAGGCGGCCATGCAAACGCTGGCAGCGATCCCGCCACCCAGCGCGTTGCCTGTTGCGCGGGTAACCCGCGCTTACAGGGCTGCGCTGTCGAGGGTCAGGCAGCCAGTTCGGTCAGCAGGTTTTTCAGATAGTCGCTGCCTTGCGCATCCAGCGCCTGCAACGGCAGGCGGGGCGCGCCGACATCCTGGCCCAGCAGCTTCAGGCCGGCCTTGATGGTGGTGGGCAGGCCGCGGCGGGTGATGTATTCCAGCAGTTCGTACTGGCGGTAGAACAGCGTGCGGGCTTCGGCCAGTTGGCCTTGCTGCACGGCGTCCCACAATGCCAGGTTCAATGCCGGGATCAGGTTGGGCGCGGCGGTGCACCAGCCGCTCGCGCCTGCCACAAGGGCCTCCAGGGTCAGTGGGTTGCAACCGTTGTAGAACGCTACCTGACCCTTGCTGGCCTGGAACAGGCGGTGCATGCGCTGAATGTCACCGGTGCTTTCCTTGACCATGGTCACATTCGGCACCTCGGCGAGGATGCGCAGGATCAGTTCCACCGACAGGTCGGTGCCGCTGGTGCCCGGGTTGTTGTAAAGCATGATCGGGATGTCGATGGCGGCGCCGACGGCCTTGTAGTGGGCCACCACTTCGGCTTCGGTGAGTTTCCAGTACGAAACGGGCAGCACCATGACCGCCGTGGCGCCGCATGCCTGCGCCAGGCGCGCACGCTCCACGGTGCGTGCGGTGGTCAGGTCGGAGACGCTGACCACGCTGGGTAAGCGCCCGGCGATGCGCGCCTGGCTGAAGCGCACCACGCTTTCCCATTCGCTGTCGCTCAGGTAGGCCCCTTCGCCGGTGCTGCCCAGCGGCGCGATGGCGTGCACGCCGTGCTTGATCAATTGGTCGATGGACGTGCCCAAAGCCTCCAGGTCGAGTGTGCCGTCTGCTGAGAAGGGAGTGATGGTGTAGCCGATGACGCCGCGAATTACAGGTGTAGACATGACCAGGCACCTTTGCCGTTGTTGAGGGAAGAGTACAGCTTCGAGTCAGGCCAGGCAGTCGCCGTGGGCCCGCAAGGCACGCCGCGCGTAATAACTGAACGCGGCGCCATGACGCTTAGGGGTGGAGATCCAGTCGTGGGCTTCCTTGCCCAGGGCTTCGGGGATGGGGCGGATGTCACCGGCCCCCATGGCCAGCAGCTGCATCCTGGCGGCCCGCTCGAACAGCAGGGCAAGCACGCAGGCTTCTTCGATCGAGCCGCCAGCGATCAGCAGGCCATGGTGGGAAAGCAGGATCGCGCGCTTGTCGCCGATGGCCGCCGCGATGATTTCGCCTTCTTCATTGCCTACCGGCACACCAGGCCAGTCCTTGAGGAACGCGCAATCGTCGAACAGCGGGCACAGGTCCATGTGCGAGATGGCCAGCGGTACCTCCAGCATCGACAGGGCGGCGCTGTGCAGCGGGTGGGTGTGGATGATGCAGTTGACGTCAGGCCGGGCGCGGTAGAGCCAGCTGTGGAAACGGTTGGCCGGGTTGGCCATGCCACGGCCTTGCAGCACGGTCAGGTCTTCGTCCACCACCAGCAGGTTGGAGGCGGCGATTTCGTCGAAGCCCAGGCCCAGTTGCTGGGTGTAATAGGTGCCAGGCTCCTGGGCGCGGGCGGTGATCTGCCCGGCCAGCCCCGAGTCGTGGCCGCCGTCGAACAGGATGCGGCAGGTGAGGGCCAGCTTTTGCCGGGTACTGTAGGCGTTGTCGGCCAGGGCCGTCAGCATTTGCTGCTGGGCGTGCTTGACCAGTTGGTCCTTGGGGGCATGCATGGTGGTCGTCATGGGCGGTACCTGCAGGAAAGGGCGGTGAGTTGCTGAGCGACACAGGAAGGTCGTCAGGACACACGGCGATCATAATGACACCTTGTGTCATAATCAAGTAGGAAATGACACAACTAGTCTGCAGTGGGGCTCCAGAGGTGGCGGGCCGGGCGGCAAGGAGGTGCGCGAGGGGCGTTGGCAAAGCGCGCGGCGCAGGCGCTTACACCGGCCGGGCCGGTGTTCGCAGCTGGCGCCGCGGCAAAAAGGCGCGCGTTACGCGCCTATGCAGCGCGAAGCGGGCAGCGGGGCCGGGTGCGCGTGCTGGTATTGCCGGAAGGCCTCGGCAATGGCATTGATCAGCGGCGCGTCGCTGAGCGGGTTCAAGGCCGGGAAGCGCTTGCCGTTGCAGATGCCCTGGTAGGTCAGCACAGCCTCGACGCTGTGATCATGGTCCAGGTACACCTGCCTGATCGCCTGGGCGTCCAGGTTCTTCGCATCGTCGCAGCGCAGGGCGTGGTGAATGGCCAATGCCGCGCCAAAGGCCAGGGCCGGTGTGTCGATGCCGTGCTTGCCGGCCAGCTCGATGCTGCTGAGGATACGTTCATTGCGCTGCAGTTTGCGCAGCGGATCGCGGCCGACGCGGGCGCACGGGTCCTTGAACGAGGTTTTGCAGCGCGCCAGGAAGGCGTCGGCGAACCGGCTGATCACCTCGGTCATTTGCGGGTACTCCGCTTCCAGGGCGGGCGCCACTTCCTGGCGTATCAGCCGCTCGGCCAGGGCATTGACGCGGGCGTCGCCCATGCCCTGGCCCACCCAGGCATGGCCCAGCAGGCTGGCGTACCAGGCAATGATCGCGTGCGGGCCGTTCCACAGGCGGTTCTTGATGACCTGGATCTGGGCAATGTCCGGCACCGTGTGCACTTGGCGCAGGCGTTCGAGCAGGTCGCTGCCGCGCTCGACATACAACGGCATGTCGGCTTCGCTGTTGAACAGCACCAGGTGCAGTTGGCTCATGGCGCTGCTGGGCTGGGCAAAGGGCCTGAAATGCCCGAGCAATCGCTCGTATTCAGCCGGCGGCGCCGAGGCACTGCGGGGGGCGGCAGGCTCTTCTTCCAGGCTGTTGCGAAACATCTGCGACTTGATCCGCAATTGCCGCACCAGCGCGTCGTTGCTCAGCTTGGAAACGATGCGGCTGACTACCGTTTCCGCGAAATGGGTCTTGAGCATTACCTGCTCGCAGATTGCCGGCGGGCACAATGTCGCCAGCTCGGCTTGCACATGCCGGCGCACGAACGCGCCGCCACCCACCTTGTTCAGCACGATCAGCAACGTCAGTTCGCGGCCGCGGCGCTCGAAGCGCTGCAGCAGGCCTTGGGCAATTACCCTGGCTTGGTTGCGAATGGCCTGTTCAGGCAGGCTCAGGCCGATGATCTCGGCGTCGTTGTACATGGCGATCACCGCCTGTTCATCGTCCAGGTCGATCATGCGCACATTGTCGATGGTCTGGTCGAACGAGGTGCTGCCATAGCGCACGCTGTAGCTGCCGAAGGCACTCACGCTCTCGCGCAGCATGCGTGAGCGGGTAGCGGCGATGATTTCGCAGGGCCGGGTATAGCCGTCCCAATGGGAAAACACCTGGGTCAGGTAGCCGCCGCCGATGGCGCCAAAGCCATGAATACCGACACGGAATTGGTTCAACGACGCCGGGAAGGGTTCGCTGAGCGCGGGCATGCCCAGCTCGGGCACGCATGCATTCAGGTCGGCAAGGAACTCCGGCATGCTGTGGTAAGCCTTGAGTGCGGCGGCCTTGATGTCGGCGGCAGGTGGCTTGATGTCTTCGATCAGAATCGCCTGGCCCTCGGCACGCATGGCCGACAGCATGCCGTTTTCCGAATCCTCGACCATGAAGCACTGCGCTGGCGTGCAGTTGAGTGCGCGGGCGGCCTTCAGGAAAATCTCCGGGTGGGGTTTGCCCTGGCTGACTTCATCGCCACACACCGTGATGTCGAAGTACTTCAGCACATTGGCGTTGATCAGGTATTCCTCGGCGATGGCGCGGCGGCTGGAGGTGGCCACGGCCATGGTCAAGCCGGCCTTGCGCAGGCGCTCCAGCACCTCCAGCAGGCCGGGCTTGATCGGCACGCCGTGATTGCGCACGTACTCCAGCTCCAGTTCATCGGCGCGCTGGCGGATGGCGGCATAGGGGAAGTCTGCGCCGTTATGCGCCTTGGCCAAGGCTTCGGCTTTTTTCGCGCTCAGGCCCAGAGAGCCGAGCAGTGTGTGCTCGCCCAGCGGTTTGCCGAAGATTTCCAGCGACGCTTGCTTGAGGGTCTTGAAGCGCAGGCGTTCGGTGTCGAAGAGGGTGCCATCCATATCGAAGATAGCGCTGAAGATGCGTTTGCCGTGAAAGAAAAGCATGGGTTGTTGCCCCTTGTCGGTGGGTCGGACATCCCGCCTGCAACAGGCGAGCATGGCGTGCGAGCTGCAGCAATGGCAGTCAGGTAGGGGGCACGCGGTCGACAGGAGGGCGCTGGGGAGTAACGCAGAGGTAGGGCGGGATGGAGCGGGGGGTACACAGCAGGTTGGCGAACCTGGAAGCGAGGCGGGCGGCACGTTTGGCCTTGAGGTCACGCCCACTGGCTGCAGTCGGTTTTGCAGGCAGTGGGCGCAAATAGCGATGGATACGTGTGATTCCGAGCATGAGGTACTGTGAGTCCTTTTTCGACTTTGGTAATCCTTTTTCAGCCTTGCACGTATGCGCCGCGACATGCAAGGCTTGGCCTTTCGCTCGTCTTGCACAACCAGGTGAACCGCCATGACCCAAGCTACCGACCAGGCCTTCTACGACCGTGCCGATGCGCACATAGAACTGGCCAACCAGCAGATCGACAGGGTCGAGGACCTGGGCAAGGTAAGCGCCTCGCTGACCTTCGGTGCCGCGCGCTTCAGCGCCTGGATGAGCGCCCGCAGCTTCAAGAGCGGCGCCGAACTGGGCGCTGCGCGGGACGAGATCCTGAAATACTTCTGCGAGCAGTACCGGATGATGCTCGAAGATAACCTGGACGAGCATATCAAGCATTTTGACCAGTACATGTTGGGCAAGAATGACTAACACCGCAGGTCGCTTGCCACAGCCTCTTCAGCGCCTTCTGGCCAACAACTGCCAGCCCTGATGCCATCCCTGTGGGGGCGGGCAAGCCCGAGAAGAAACCAGCGCGCTGCATGGCACCGGCTGAGCCGGTGTTCGCGGGCATGCCCGCTCCCACAGGTATTGCACCTTTGTCTTGGCTACGATATCGCCAGCGGTGATGGCGTGGGCCGGACGACATGTCCGGCCCTTAAGCGCCTGTTGCGCCCCGGGTCAACGGCGCAGCAGGCGAGAAATCACCAGTGTGACGGCGGCGGTGATGGCCAGTGCGGCGATAGGCTTTTCCTTGACGAACGAAGTCACCGTGTCCACGGCATCACCATAGGTCTTGGTCACCTGGCCTGCCGCCTGACGCGCATCGCCTTCGGCTTCCAGCGCCGGGTCTTCGACCAGCCGGCCTACAGCGCTCTGCGCCTTGCCTGCAAGATTCTCGGCAACACCTTCGATCTGTTCGCGTTTCATGATGGCTACATTCCTTCCTGTAAGCGGCTTTGGGTTGACAGCACAGGGTTAGGGAGGTGAAGGGCGGCAATGGTTCCAACTACTCATCACCTTCAAGCCACACGCCCCTGCAGGGAATCGCCCGTGGCGTGAGTGGGCGAGGCTAGCGCGCCTTCTTTTCCAGAATCCGCGCGCCGCTCCCTTCCTTGGCCAGCACATCCCCGGGATTGCGCAGGGGGCAGTCCTGCAGTGACAGGCAGCCGCAGCCAATACAGTTGTCGAGGCTGTCGCGCAGCGCCTCCAGGGTACGGATGCGTGCATTCAGGTCTTCGCGCCAGGCGCTCGACATTTCGCCCCACTGCGCCGCGGTCAGCTTGCTGTTGGGCGCATAGCGGCTCAATGCCTGGCGGATTTCCTCCAGTGCGATACCGGTGCGCTGTGCCACCTTGATGATCGCCAGGGTGCGCAGTACCAGCGAAGGGTAGCGGCGCTGGTTGCCCGCCGTACGAACGCTGGCGATCAGCCCCTTGGCTTCATAAAAGTGCAGCGCTGACACTGCCACACCGCTGCGCTTGGCGACTTCGCCCACTGTAAGCATCCGCGTGTTGTCTGCTGCCATGCCTGTCGACCTTGCCTTGGGTTGAGCGCTGTAAGGGCGCCTTGAGTTGTGAAACGGCTTACCCCGCTGCGCGATCCCGGCGCAACTGGGTAACCAGGGTAAAACGGTCATGCGGGTGAATCGTCTCGGCCACGGCCATCAGGTCGCCGTTCTCTTCGCGGTAGTGGCGAATGATCTGCAACCCCGCCGAACCCACCTGCGCCTCCAGCGCGTGGGCCAGCTCTGCCGTCAGCGCTACCGCCCGTACTTGCTGGTCGATCACCGCGATCGCGCGGCCGTAATGCTGCTCGATCAGCCTGGCAATCGGCTGTTCGGGCTGCTCGCGGGCGCGTTCGATGACTTCGCCGTAGTCCCGCTGTGCATAGACCTGGGTGCAGCATAGCGGCGGCGCAGCCTGCGCCACGGCGATGCTCGACAGGCAAAAGTAGTGCTCACCCGGCACCAGCCCCAGCCGTGCCGCCTGGCCCAGGTCGGCAACGAAGTGCTGCACATCGCGGATCTGCCAGCGCTGATCTGGCGCCAGCTGTGCCAGGTCGGCGACGCTGGCCAGCGACTGCGTGTAGCCCCCGCGGGGGCTGCTGGCCTCGACCCGTGTGCCGACGCGCTTGCGTCGCGATACCAGCCCCTGGCCGAGCAACTGGTCGATCGCGGCACGTACCGTGTGCCGGCTCACACCGTAAAGGTCGCACAGCTCGTGCTCGGTTGGCAGCAGGCTGCCCACCGGATAGCGGCCACTGGCAATGCCTGCCATCAAGTCCTTGGCCACAGTGGCATAGCGCGTCGGGTTCATACCTGTGTTCTGTCTCGCACCTGTCGTCGGCCCAGAGTGTACCAGCGACCTGTGCCGGGTGGTCGGCGAGCAGGCTGCACCTGGCGGTGCAGCCCAGCATCCACGGGGCCCGCTGACGCTTTTCAGGTGTTCTGCCTGGCCCGCAACAGCACCGCCGCCAGGGCGCACCCGAGCAAGGCCAGGCACGCCAGGTAGAATGCGTCGCTGTAGGCCATCAGGTACGCTTCGCGGCGAATGGTTGCCGCCAACCCCTCCAGCGCCTGTTGCTGCTGCGGCAACCAGCTCTGCACCGCGTGGTTGATGCGTTCCTGCATGCCCGGCTCGAACACGCTGACCTGCTCGTGGATGCGTTCGCTGTGGAAACGCTCGCGGGTGGCCACCAATTGGGTCAACCCGGCCGTCCCCACCGCGCCCCCCAGGTTGCGCAGCATCGAGAACACGGCCGACGCCGATCCGGCTTCACGCTTGTCCAGCCCGGCCACCGCCAGCACCGACAACGCAACCATGATGAACGGCTGGCCGATGCCACGTACCACAGTGGATGGGATGATCACGTTGTCGGCACTGTCGGCGCTCAGGCTTGCCCCCAGCCAGCAACCCAGAGCCATGATCAGGAAACCGCTGGCGACCATGAACTTGGCGCTGGTCCAGGCCATCAGCCGCGGCATCATGGGCGCCAGCAGCAACTGCACCACGCCATAGGCGATCAGTGCTACACCCACGTCGTGGGCGCTGAAGCCCTGCAGTTGCGACAGGTAGTTGGGCACCAGGAACACCAGGCCGAAGGTTGCCGCGCCGAAGATGAACATGGCCACACTGGCGACGCCGAAGTTGTAACGCCCCAGCAAGCGCAAATTGATGAAAGCGCGCTGGCCGCGCAGTTGGGTAACCACGAACACCACCAGGGCAATTCCGGCGATCGCGCTCATGCCAACGATGAACGATGAGCCGAACCAGTCCAGCCTGCCGCCTTCTTCCAGCACGATCTGCAAGCCACCCAGGCCGATCACCATGGCCGCGATACCCAGCCAGTCGCCCTTGCGCAGCAGCGCGAGTCGCATCGGCCTGGCGTCGATCGACCAGGCGATGGCGAACAGCAGGGCGATACCCGGGAACAGTTGCAGGTAGAAGATCCAGCGCCATGAATAGGCGTCGGTCAGCCAGCCGCCAATCGACGGCCCGGCCGCCTGTGCCACGCTGTTGGCCAGGCTGAACAGCGCCATGCCCATGGCCATCTTGCTGGCTGGCAGCTCGGTGATGATCAACTGGAACGACAGCGGGATCAGCACCGCGCCGGCCGCGCCCTGCACTACGCGCAGGGTGATCATCGTTTCCAGGTTGGGGGCCCATGAGCAGGCCACCGAGGCCAGCAGGAAGATCAGCGAGCCGGTCCACATCACCCGGCGCAGCGAAAACACTTCGACCAGCCACGCGGTCAGCGGGATCATGACGATTTCCGCCACCAGGTAGGCGGTAGAGATCCATGAGCCTTCCTCAAAGCTGGCGCCCAGCGAACCCCGGATTTCCGGCAGCGCGGCGCTGGTGACATGCACGTTCATGCCGGCCATGAAGCAGCCGAACAGGCCGCCGAGCACGGCGACCCAGGCGCGCAACGTGACGGGTTGCTCAGTGGCCATCGGCAACCTCGGCGTGGCGGGTGTCGACGATGCTCACCACCGACATGCCCGGCAGCAGCTGCGGGCCTGCGGGCGCTGGGTCGAGCAGGATGCGCACCGGGAAGCGCTGGACGATCTTGGTGAAGTTGCCAGTGGCGTTGTCCGACGGCAGCAGGGCGAAGACGTTGCCCGAGGCGGGGGAGAAACTGGCCACACGGCCGTGCAGTGGCTGGCCGGCAAAGCTGTCGACGCGGATTTCCACGGGTTGCCCGGGGCGCATGCGGGCCAGTTGGGTTTCCTTGTAGTTGGCGACCACGTAGGCCTGCTGTACCGGCACCACTGCCAGCAGCGGCTGGCCGGGCACCACGTACTGGCCAGCACGCACGCGGCGTTGGCCCACGATGCCAGCGAGCGGGGCGCGAATCACGGTGTCGTGCTGGTCCTGGCTGGCCAGTTGCCGGCGAGCCTGGGCGTGGGCCAAGGCGGCTGCGCGCTGTTGCAGTACGGCGTCGGCCTGGGTAGAGCGGGCCTTGGCCATGGCCAGTTGAGCGCGTTGTTCGCGCAGCGCGGCCTGGGCCCCTTGCAGCGCCGCTTGTGCCTGGGCCGCCTGGGTGTTGGCACTTTCCAGGCGCTGCGCGGTGGCCGCTTGATCGCGTACCAGGCCGCGGTAGCGCTGCACGTCCAGGGCAGTGCGTTGGCGTTCGGCGGTGGCGCTGCGCACGGTCGCCTCAGCCTGCTGGATGGCGTGCTGGCGCTGGTTGATGCGCTCGGCCGCCAGCTGTTGGCCAGCCTGTGCGGCGGCCAGTGCTGCCTGGGCCTCGGCCACGCTGGCCTGGGCCTGCTCGACACGCGCGCGGTAGTCCTGGTCTTGCAGCCGTACCAGTACATCGCCGGCCTGGACTGGCTGGTCGTCCGCCACCTCCACCTTGGCAACATAGCCGGCAACGCGCGGGCTCAGTGCCACCCAATCGGCACGGACATAAGCATCGTCGGTGGTCTGCAGGTAGCGGCCGGTGGTGAGCCAGTAGCTGGCGAAGGCCAGCACCGTGACGGCCGCCAGGCTGCCGCCGGCGATCCAGGCCTGGCGGCGGCGGGGTCTGGTGCTGGCTTGCTGTGCTGCTTCGGCGGGAGCGTTCTGTTCTACGGCGGCATTCATTTTCGGTTTCCATTTCTGATGTTGGGGCTGCTGCGCAGCCCATCGCCGGCAAGCCCACAGGGATCGCCTTAGGGCTGACAGGTGTTTGCCACAAGGTATGGCAGCGCCTGTTAGAGCGAGCGCCGCCC
>NZ_RHQO01000065.1:0-26297 GCF_003935475.1 Pseudomonas sp. p99-361
GATGGGGCGCGTAGCGGCCCCAGATTTCAGCGTCAATGCAAATATTCCCGGGGCCGCTTTGCGCCCCATCGCGACACAAGGCCGCTCCTACAAAGGGCAGCGCCGGCGCTGACATAAAGTGATAGGCCAAGAAAAAGCCCCGCCAGTTCGCACTGGCGGGGCTTTTTCATTCAGCCTTGGCTATCAACCATGATGAGGCTTTTGCTCATCGGCGGTTTCCAGGGCTGGCTCGCCAGTGGCTGCAGCAGCTTCCTGCGCGGCTTTGGCAGCAGCCTCGGCCTCACGTTTGCGGCGGCGAACTTCACGCGGGTCATTCGGCGCACGGCCGTTGGCCAGCATGACAGTGGCAGGCTCTACCACAGCTGGGGCCGCGACCGGCGCAGGCTCGACAACCACAGGTGCAGGCTCGGCCACTACTTCTGGCTGGGCTTCGGCAACCGGGGCAGGCTGTTCGGCAGCCGCCGCAGCCTCGACCACGGTCGGGGCCTGCTCTATTTCACCGGCTTCGACAGCTGGCGCTTCTACCGGGGCTTCGACAGCCACGGCCGGCTCGGCAACAGGCGCTTCTTCGAGGACCGGTTGTGGCGCGACTTCGACCACTGGCTCGGCAGTTGCCTCGACCACGGCCACAGGCTCGCTGACCGGCTGCTCGACCACTGGGGCCACGGCCACTTCTTCAACCTTGGTGACAACTTCGACTTGCTCGAGCTTTTCAGCCTGCTCAACCGGCTGGGCGGCTTCGCTGTTGTCGGTTGCTGCAGCGGCAACGACGTCAGCGGTGGCGCGCTCGGCCTGCTGGTTGGCCTGGGCTTCGGCGTCGCTGCTGATGTTGCTGGTCGCGACAGCGGCAGTCACGGCCAGGCCCGCCGCCAGTTCAGCACCCAGCTCGGTGGCCTGGTGCTGCTGTGGCTGCTCGTCGCTGCCTTCTTCTTCGCCGTCGATCAGCTCGCCATTGGCATTGCGCTGACGTTCGCGACGGTTGCTGCGGCGACGCTGGCCACGCGAGCGGCGGCGCGGACGCTCGCCATCGGTGCCTTCCTGCTCGTCTTGCAGTTGTTCTTCATTCGGCAGTTGCTCTTCGGCCAGCTCGGCAGCCTGTTCGGCCGCTTCTTCGGCCGCGCGTGGCTGACGCTCTTCACGGGGTGGGCGCGGGGCGCGCTCTTCACGCGGAGCACGTTCTTCACGTGGTGCACGCTCTTCACGCGGGGCGCGTTCTTCACGTGGTGCACGCTCTTCACGTGGTGCACGCTCTTCACGAGGGGCGCGTTCTTCACGTGGTGCACGCTCTTCACGAGGGGCCCGTTCTTCACGCGGTGCACGCTCTTCACGTGGGGCGCGTTCTTCACGGGCTACACGTTCTTCACGTGGCTGGCGCTCTTCGCGTTCGGCCGGTGGGGTAGCGTCCAGCGGCTCGCGCAGTTCGCGTACGCGCTCTTCGCCACGGCTGCCGCGGCGGTCTTCGCGTGGCTGGCGTGGTGCGCGTTCTTCCCGCGGTGCCCGCTCTTCGCGTGGGGCACGTTCTTCACGTGGTGCACGTTCTTCGCGTGGCTGGCGCTCGGCACGCTCTTCACGCGGCTTGCGCTCTTCGTCGCGGCGGCCATTGCGGTTGCGGCTTTGCTGGCGGCCGTTGCGGCGTTCTTCGTTGCGTGGGCTGCGCTCGGCGGCCGGTTTCTCGGCGGCAGGGGCGACCGGGGCAGCGGCAGGCTCGTCCTTGCCGGCGAACAGGCTGACCAGCGACTTGACCAGGCCCTTGAACAGGCTTGGCTCCGGCGCGCTCGGCGCGGCGGCGGCCGGTGCAGGCTGGTGCTCTTCGGCGGCGGCCGGTACCGGTGCATTGGCGCGGGCCGGGGCAGTTTTCACGGCCGCTTCTTGGCGAACCAGGGTACGGGTGGCAGTCGGTTGTGGTGCTTCTTCGGTTTCGCTGGCGGCGATTTCGTAGCTGGACTGGTTGTTCAGCACTTCCGGGTTGTCGTCGCGCAGGCGCTGGACTTCGAAGTGCGGGGTTTCCAGGTGATCGTTCGGCAGGATGATGATGCGCGCACGGGTGCGCAGCTCGATCTTGGTGATGGAATTACGCTTTTCGTTGAGCAGGAACGCTGCTACCGGGATTGGCACCTGGGCACGCACTTCGGCGGTACGGTCTTTCAGGGCTTCTTCTTCGATCAGGCGCAGGATGGCCAGCGACAGCGACTCGACGTCACGGATGATGCCGGTGCCGGAGCAGCGTGGGCAGACGATGCCGCTGCTTTCACCCAGCGATGGGCGCAGGCGCTGACGGGACATTTCCAGCAAGCCAAAGCGCGAGATGCGGCCAACCTGCACGCGGGCGCGGTCGGCTTCCAGGCACTCACGCACGCGCTCTTCGACGGCGCGCTGGTTCTTGGCCGGGGTCATGTCGATGAAGTCGATGACGATCAGGCCGCCGATGTCACGCAGGCGCAGCTGGCGGGCGATTTCCTCGGCCGCTTCCAGGTTGGTCTGCAGGGCGGTTTCTTCGATGTCGCTGCCTTTGGTGGCGCGCGCCGAGTTGATGTCGATGGACACCAGGGCTTCGGTCGGGTCGATCACGATCGAGCCACCGGACGGCAGGTCGACCACGCGCTGGAAGGCGGTTTCGATCTGGCTTTCGATCTGGAAACGGTTGAACAGCGGTACGCTGTCTTCGTAGAGCTTGACCTTGCTGGCGTACTGCGGCATCACCTGGCGGATGAAGGTCAGGGCTTCTTCCTGGGCGTCGATGCTGTCGATCAATACTTCGCCGATGTCCTGGCGCAGGTAGTCGCGGATGGCGCGGATGATGACGTTGCTTTCCTGGTAGATCAGGAACGGTGCGGCGCGGTCCAGGGACGCTTCCTTGATGGCGGTCCACAGTTGCAGCAGGTAGTCCAGGTCCCACTGCATTTCTTCGCTGCTGCGGCCCAGGCCGGCGGTGCGCACGATCAGGCCCATGTCGCCCGGTACGGTCAGGCCGTTCAGGGCTTCGCGCAGTTCGTTGCGCTCTTCGCCTTCGATGCGGCGCGAGATGCCACCGGCGCGCGGGTTGTTGGGCATCAGTACCAGGTAGCGGCCGGCCAGGCTGATGAAGGTGGTGAGGGCGGCACCTTTGTTGCCACGCTCTTCCTTCTCGACCTGAACGATGACTTCCTGGCCTTCGCTGAGCACTTCCTTGATGTTCACCCGGCCTTCCGGGGTTTTCTTGAAGTATTCGCGGGAGATTTCTTTCAGCGGCAGGAAGCCGTGACGTTCGGAACCGAAGTCGACGAAAGCGGCTTCGAGGCTGGGTTCGATGCGGGTGATCTTGCCTTTGTAGATGTTGGCCTTTTTCTGCTCACGCGCGCCGGACTCGATGTCCAGGTCGTAGAGACGTTGGCCGTCCACCAGGGCTACACGCAACTCTTCGGGTTGAGTTGCGTTAATCAGCATTCTTTTCATGTTGTACCGTCGGTTTCCGGGCTGCCGGAAACGGCGTTCGGCACACACGACGTCTCATGGTCGGTGCCAAGGTGCGCAAAGGGTGGCCGGGCCACCCCCGTGTCGAGCAACGTTCGGCACCAGCCGGTTGCCCAGCCTGCCGTTGTCGCGACGACGCGTCCTGTTTGCTGCGGTGCCAACAAGGCCCCGGTGGCTTCGAATGGGTATCCGAATCAACCAAGCGGGCCGTGTGCACTCAGTCAGGAGGAGGAATCAACCGTCAGCCGTGGACGCCCGGGGGCATCTGTTCAGGACCTTATCCGCTCACCAGCCTTCAATCGGCTGCTGGCCGGACGCGGTGCTACACGGTCCGAGGGCTGTGCATCTCCACCCTGCACGTATCCCTGATAATTCGGGTGCTGCCGCGCGCTGAATCCGCAACGGGTTGCATTTTTCGCCAGCTTCGAATGGGAAGCTGACGCCATTACATGTCCAAGGCTGTTGTTTCCGGAGCATTCGCTTTGCGTTGCGTGGAAGCGACGGGGCGGGCAGAGCTACAACGAAAAGAATCGGGTAAGCAGGTGAACAACCACACTTGTCGTTTTTTTCGGTCTTCTCTACACAGCGCTGGTGGCGATTCCAGGCAATTCGGTAAACTGGCGAAAACCCCGTAGGACGGCCTCGCGTCCTGGAGAATTGCGTAGGTCAGCAACCGACTCAGGGCCTGGTTTTGCTGGCCTGCCACTTTTGGCGGCGTTCGCGACTATAGCAGCAATGATTAAGTGCTTCAATTCCATAAAAAATTGTTATGATTCCCGCCATGACGACCAATACCCCTCCGACTTCCGGCGTACAGCTGATCGAAGTCGCGCCGGAGCTTGCCGGCCAACGCATCGACAATTTCCTCATCACGGCGCTCAAGGGCGTGCCCAAGACCCTGGTCTACCGCATCCTGCGCAAGGGTGAGGTGCGGGTCAACAAGGGCCGCGTGAAACCCGAGTACAAGATCCAGGCCGGCGATATCGTGCGGGTGCCGCCCGTCCGCCTGCCGGAGCGCGACGAGCCGGCACCGGTCGCCCAGGGGCTGTTGCAGCGCCTGGAGGCGGCCATCGTCTATGAAGACAAGGCGCTGATCGTGATGAACAAGCCGGCCGGCATCGCCGTGCATGGCGGTAGTGGCCTGAGCTTCGGCGTGATCGAGGCGCTGCGCCAGCTGCGCCCTGACGCCAAGGAGCTGGAGCTGGTGCACCGCCTGGACCGCGACACCTCCGGCCTGCTGATGATCGCCAAGAAGCGCAGCATGTTGCGCCACCTGCATGCGGCGCTGCGCGGTGATGGCGTGGACAAGCGCTACATGGCATTGGTGCGGGGCCACTGGCCCACGGCCAAGAAACAGGTCAACGCGCCCCTGCTCAAAAGCAACCTGCGCTCGGGCGAGCGTATGGTCGAGGTGAACGATGAGGGCAAGGAGGCGCTGACCCTGTTCCGCGTGCTGCGTCGCTTCGGCGATTTCGCCACCATTGTCGAGGCGCGGCCGATCACCGGGCGTACCCACCAGATTCGCGTGCATACCCTGCATGCCGGGCACATGATCGCCGGCGACAACAAATACGGCGACGAAGATTTCAGCCGCGAAATTCGCGAGTTGGGTGGCAAGCGCCTGTTCCTGCACGCCTACGCGCTGACCGTGCCGCTGCCGGACGGTGGCGAGCTCAAGCTTGAAGCGCCGGTGGACGAAGTCTGGGCCAAGACGGTGGAGCGGCTGAGTGCGCCGTGACCTATGAAAAAAGCTTATGAACTGCTGATCTTCGACTGGGACGGCACGCTGGCCGACTCCATCGGGCGCATCGTCGAGTCCATGAACGCGGCTGCCGTGCGTGCCGGTGAGGCGCAAAGCAGTGATGATGCGATCAAGGGCATCATCGGCCTGGCCCTGGACGAGGCCATCCATACCCTGTACCCGCACCTGGAGCCCGTTCAGGTCGAAAGCTTCCGTCAGCACTACGCTGATATCTACACTGCCCTGGATCAGCAGCCTTCGCCGCTGTTCGAGGGGGTGAGCGAGTCGCTTGGCGCCTTCCGTGCCGAGGGTTACCGCCTGGCGGTGGCCACCGGCAAGGCCCGTAGGGGCCTCGATCGGGTGCTCAAGGCCAACGGCTGGCAGGCGTTTTTCGACATTACCCGCGCCGCTGATGAAACCCGTGGCAAGCCACACCCGCTGATGCTCGAGGAAATTCTCGGCCATTGTGGTGTAGAACCGCAGCGTGCGCTGATGGTCGGAGATTCGGCATTCGACCTGCAAATGGCCAGCAATGCCGGCATGCATTCGGTGGCCGTGGGCTATGGTGCCATGTCGCTACAGGCGCTGGCCGAGTTCGGCCCGCAGGTGTGCATCGAGCATTTTTCCCAGCTGCGCGAGTGGTTGGCTGGGGCCGCAATTCCACTTCCAAGGTAGGTGAGCATGGCAGACGAATGGAAAGCCCCCGAGGCCGAGCCCGGGGAGCGCGAAGAGCGCAAGAGCTGGCAACTGCTGGAAAAGACCCTGTTGGCCAGTGTGCAGGAGCAGCGCCGCTCACGGCGCTGGGGTATTTTTTTCAAGCTGCTGACCTTCGTTTACCTGTTCGGCATCCTGGCACTGTTCTCGCCGCTGATGGATATGGACAAGGCCGCCTCGCGCGGTGCCAGCCATACCGCACTGGTCGAGGTGCGTGGCGTGATTGCCGACCAGGAGGCGGCGAGCGCAGACAATATCGTCAAGAGCCTGCGTGAGGCCTTCAAGGACGGCAAGACCAAGGCGGTGGTAATGCGCATCAACAGCCCGGGTGGCAGCCCGGTGCAGGCCGGTTACGTGTACGACGAAATCCGCCGCCTGCGTGCCGAATACCCGGCCATCAAGCTGTACGCGGTAATCGCCGACCTGGGGGCGTCCGGTGCCTACTACATTGCCAGTGCGGCAGACGAGATCTACGCCGACAAGGCCAGCCTGGTGGGGTCCATCGGGGTAACGGCGGCCGGCTATGGCTTCGTCGGCACCATGGAAAAGCTGGGTGTCGAGCGCCGCGCCTATACCTCGGGTGAGCACAAGGCGTTCCTTGATCCGTTCTCGCCGGAAAAGCCCGAGGAGACGCGGTTCTGGCAAGGGGTGCTGGACACCACGCACAACCAGTTCATCGCCATGGTCAAGCAGGGCCGCGGCGAGCGCCTGAAAGACAAGGAGCACCCGGAGCTGTTCAGTGGCCTGGTGTGGTCGGGTGAACAAGCCAAGGCGCTGGGGCTGGTGGATGGGCTGGGCAGTGCCAGCTATGTGGCGCGTGAGATCGTGGGCGAGAAGGAGTTGGTGGACTTCACCGTGCAGGAATCGCCGTTTGACCGCTTCTCCAAGCGGGTCGGGGCCAGTGTGGCTGAGCACCTGGCCATGTGGATGGGCTTCCAGGGGCCACAGCTGCGCTGATAGCCTGTTCTGGCCCCATCGCCGGCTTGCCGGCGATGGGCCGCAAAGCGGCCCCAGGCCCTCAAGGAATCACCACCCCTTCCTTGGTCAGCATGTCCACCAGCCGAATCAACGGTAGCCCGATCAGGCTGGTGGCGTCGCAGCCATGGGTGCTCTGAAACAAACTCACCCCCAACCCCTCCGCCTTGAAGCTGCCAGCGCAGTCCAGCGGCTGCTCCGCCGCGACATAGCGCTCCACCTGCTCGCGGCTCAGTTCGCGCAAGGTCACGGTAAACGGTATGCAATCGACCTGGCATTGCCCGGTGGCGCTGTTAAGCAGTGCCAGCCCGGTCAGGAAGCACACCTGCTGCCCGCTGCACGCCAGCAGTTGTTCGCACGCGCGCTCGAAGGTCTGCGGCTTGCCCAGCACCTGTTCGCCCAGCACCGCCACCTGGTCCGAGCCGATGATCAGGTGCCCGGGATGGTTGCCCGCCAGTGCCTCGGCCTTCTGCCTGGCCAGGCGCTGCACCAGCTCTGGCGCTGGCTCGCCGGCCTGACGCTGCTCGTCTATGTCGGGGCTTGCCCAGGTGAAAGGCAGTTGCAGGCGGGCGAGCAGTTCGCGGCGATAGGCAGAGCTGGAAGCCAGTAACAGAGGAAGCATGGTAGACTCCTGATTCAGTTGAACAAATTCTATCACGCACGATGCCGCCTAATTTCCTTTGACAGGGGCGGGGGGCATCCCTATTATGCTGCGCCTATGTTGAATGACCCGATTCCACCTCACGTTGACCCGCGCAAATTAGCCGATCGTGGCGTAACCCTTAACGGTTCGCTGCCGCTCGCTGATTTGGAAAGACTCTGCGACCCGCTTTCCGACAATGTCGGTACGGTGCAGGCGAAGTTCGATTTTGAACGAGATGAACAGCACGTGGTGGTTATCCACAGCGAGCTGGACGTCGAAGTCAAAATGGTTTGCCAGCGTTGTCTTGAGCTGGTCACCCTGCCGATCCATAGCGAATGCACTTACGCTGTGGTGAAGGAGGGTGCGAATACCCAGTCGTTGCCGAAAGGCTATGACGTGCTGGAACTGGGCGAAGATCCTTTGGATCTGCAGGCATTGATCGAGGAGGAGCTTCTGCTCGCCCTGCCAATCGTGCCTGCTCATCATCCGGAAGAATGCCAGCAGCCGGCGGGCGCAGACGAGCCCGAATCGAGCAAGGACGAGGTATCGCGGTCCAACCCGTTCAGTGTTTTGGCGCAGTTAAAGCGTGACCCAAACGTTTAGGAGTTAATCAATTATGGCTGTTCAGCAGAACAAAAAATCCCGCTCTGCCCGTGACATGCGCCGTTCGCACGACGCTCTGTCGGAAAACGCGCTGTCGGTAGACAAGTCCACCGGTGAAGTCCACCTGCGCCACCACGTTTCGCCAGAAGGCGTATACCGTGGTCGCAAAGTGGTCGACAAGGGCGCTGACGAGTAATCCTTGTCCGCTCAGGTCATCGCGATCGACGCAATGGGCGGGGACTTCGGTCCCCGCAGCATTGTTCAGGCTAGCATTGCCTGCCTTTCCGCTACCCCCTCGTTGCACCTGACCCTCGTCGGTCAACCCTCCCTCCTGGAAGATCTTGTCAGCGGCCTTGCGGCTGCGGATCGCGCGCGCCTGCAAATCGTCGCCGCCAGTGAAGTGGTCGGCATGGACGAGCGGCCGTCCCAGGTGCTGCGTGGCAAGCCGGACTCGTCCATGCGCATCGCCCTGGAACTGGTGCGTGATGGCAAGGCCCAGGCCTGCGTCAGTGCAGGCAACACCGGCGCGCTGATGGCATTGTCACGCTTCGTGCTCAAGACCCTGCCGGGTATCGACCGCCCGGCCATGGTGGCGGCGATCCCGACCCAGGCTGGTTACTGCCAGTTGCTCGACCTGGGTGCCAATGTCGATTGCAGTGCCGAAAACCTGTACCAGTTCGCCGTGATGGGGTCGGTGGCCGCCCAGGCCCTGGGTGTTCACCGCCCGCGGGTGGCGTTGCTGAACATCGGTACCGAGGACATCAAGGGCAACCAGCAGGTCAAGTTGGCGGCAAGCCTGTTGCACAATGCCCGCGGGCTCAACTATGTGGGCTTTGTCGAAGGTGACGGGCTGTACCGTGGCGAGGCGGATGTGGTGGTGTGCGACGGCTTCGTTGGCAATATCCTGCTCAAGTCCAGCGAGGGCCTGGCCACCATGATCGGTACGCGGATCGAGCAATTGTTCAAGGGCGGTTTGCTGGCGCGGGCAGCTGGAGCCGTGGCCATGCCCCTGCTCAAGCGCCTGCAGGCCGACCTGGCGCCGGCGCGGCACAATGGCGCGAGTTTCCTGGGTTTGCAAGGTATCGTCATCAAGAGCCATGGCTCCGCGGGCGTTCAGGGGTTCCAGAGTGCCATCCAGCGGGCGTTGATCGAGATTCAGGAGAATCTGCCGCAGCGTTTGCACGGGCGTTTGGAGGACCTGCTGCTTTAGCCTGCGACGGGGCCCGGGCAGGCAAACAAAGACCTTAGGCATATCCCCGATGAAGTGCTTAAATGTGACCGCTTGGTCTGCGTCTTCATCCAAGCTTTCAGATTCCGCGCCTGGCCCAAGGCCTGGCGTACCCTATCCGACGACAAGATCATAAGGGCTTGTTCAATGTCTGCATCTCTCGCATTCGTCTTTCCCGGTCAAGGTTCCCAGTCGCTGGGCATGCTCGCCGAGCTCGGCGCCGAGAAGCCAGTGATCATCGAAACCTTCAAGGAAGCTTCTGCAGCACTCGGTTACGACCTGTGGAAGCTGGTTCAGGAAGGTCCGGAAGAGCAACTCAACCAGACCGACAAGACGCAGCCGGCGATCCTCACCGCGTCCATCGCGTTGTGGCGTCTGTGGCTGGAAGAGGGCGGTGCCACGCCAGCTTTCGTGTCCGGTCATAGCCTGGGTGAATACAGCGCCCTGGTCGCTGCCGGCAGCATCAGCCTGAAAGACGCTGTGCGCCTGGTCGAGCGCCGTGGCCAGCTGATGCAGGAAGCGGTACCTGCCGGGCACGGGGCCATGGCCGCCATTCTCGGCCTGGACGACGCTGTGGTCGTGGAGCTCTGCGCCGAAGCGGCTGAAGATGAAGTGGTCAGTGCCGTCAACTTCAACTCGCCAGGGCAGGTGGTCATCGCCGGCAACAAGGCGGCGGTCGACCGCGCCATGGAGCTGTGCAAGGCCAAAGGCGCCAAGCGCGCCCTGCCGCTGGCCGTCAGCGTGCCTTCGCACTGCGCCCTGATGAAGCCGGCTGCCGAGCGCTTTGCCGATGCGGTCAACGCCATCGAGTGGAAGGCCCCGCAGATCCCGGTGGTGCAGAACGTCACCGCCGCCATCGCGGCCGACCTCGATGCCCTCAAGCAGGACCTGCTGGCGCAGCTGTACCAGCCGGTACGCTGGGTTGAGTGCGTGCAGGCCCTGGCGGCCAATGGTGCAGTCAATCTGGTCGAGTGCGGCCCGGGCAAAGTCCTGGCTGGCCTGAACAAGCGTTGCGCCGATGGCGTGACCACTTACAACCTCAATACCCCTGACGCCGTTGCCGCCACCCGCGCGGCACTGGCCTGAATTGGAGAAGCTTGCATGAGCCTGCAAGGTAAAGTTGCACTGGTCACTGGCGCCAGCCGTGGCATTGGCCAGGCCATCGCCCTGGAACTGGGCCGCCAGGGCGCAACCGTGATTGGTACCGCCACTTCGGCCTCCGGCGCCGAGCGTATCGCCGCCACCCTCAAAGAGCACGGTATCACCGGCACCGGCATGGAACTGAACGTGACCAGCGCCGAGTCGGTTGACGCGGTACTGGCTGCCATTGGTGAGCAGTTCGGCGCCCCGGCCATTCTGGTCAACAACGCCGGCATCACCCGGGACAACCTCATGCTGCGCATGAAAGACGACGAATGGTTCGACGTGATCGACACCAACCTGAACAGCCTCTACCGTCTGTCCAAGGGTGTGCTGCGTGGCATGACCAAGGCCCGTTGGGGTCGTATCATCAGCATCGGCTCGGTCGTCGGTGCCATGGGTAACGCTGGCCAGGCCAACTATGCGGCTGCCAAGGCCGGGCTGGAAGGCTTCAGCCGCGCCCTGGCGCGTGAAGTCGGTTCGCGTGGCATTACCGTCAACTCGGTGACCCCTGGTTTCATCGATACCGACATGACCCGCGAACTGCCTGAAGCGCAGCGCGAAGCCCTGCAAACCCAGATTCCACTGGGCCGCCTGGGGCAGGCCGACGAAATTGCCAAGGTGGTTTCGTTCCTGGCTTCGGACGGTGCAGCCTATGTAACCGGCGCAACCGTGCCGGTCAACGGCGGGATGTACATGTAACCCTGCAACTCAATGTGACGGATTTCGTAAAAAAAGAGTCATACTGCGAGCCTAAAATCCGTTATAAAGCTGCAATCAGATTCCAGACAGCGGGTGCGGTGACTAGCCTGAAGGCAGGTTCAGCTTGAAAAGCGAACGTCTTTCTATAAAATTAGCCACCGGCCAGCTGCCTGCATATATCCATTAGGAGTGAAAACTAGGTATGAGCACCATCGAAGAACGCGTCAAGAAAATCGTCGCCGAGCAACTGGGCGTCAAGGAAGAAGAAGTGACTGCTGAGAAGTCCTTCGTCGATGACCTGGGTGCCGATTCGCTTGACACCGTTGAACTGGTGATGGCTCTGGAAGAGGAATTCGAGACCGAAATCCCTGACGAAGAAGCCGAGAAGATCACTACCGTTCAAGCTGCTATCGACTACGTCAAGAACCACCAGGCTTAAGACGTTACCGTCGACGCTACTTGTCGGGGAAAACCGCACTGCCTTCGCTGGCGTGCGGTTTTTTCTTTGCGAGCGCCGCGGATTGTCCGGGCCGCCTCGTTCACCGCGCACCAAGAGCCTGTTGCCATTTCATTCCAGCGCTTGAATGCAATGCCAAGAGACTCTGTTATTAGAAAAGGAGAGTACTGTGTCGCGTAGACGCGTCGTGGTCACCGGTATGGGTATGCTGTCGCCACTGGGTACCGATGTACCGAGCACCTGGCAGGGCATTCTGGCTGGCCGCAGTGGCATTGGTCCGATCGAACACACGGACCTGTCTGCCTACTCCACCCGTTTTGGCGGCTCGGTGAAAGGCTTCGAGGTGGAGCAGTACCTGTCGGCCAAAGAGGCCCGCAAGCTCGACCTGTTCATCCAGTACGGCCTGGCGGCCGGGTTCCAGGCGGTGCGTAATGCCGGCCTGGAGGTCACCGACGCCAACCGCGAGCGCATCGGCGTGGCCATGGGGTCGGGGATCGGTGGCCTGACCAACATCGAAGAAACCAGCCGCACCCTGCATGACTCGGGGCCGCGTCGCATTTCGCCATTCTTCGTGCCGGGCTCGATCATCAACATGATCTCGGGTTTCCTGTCGATCCACCTGGGCCTGCAGGGCCCCAACTACGCCATTGCCACTGCCTGCACCACGGGCACCCATTGCATCGGCATGGCCGCGCGCAATATCGCCTACGGTGAAGCCGACGTAATGATTGCCGGCGGCGCCGAAATGGCCGCTTGCGGGCTGGGCATGGGTGGCTTCGGTGCATCGCGCGCGCTGTCCACCCGCAACGACGAGCCTGCCCGCGCCAGCCGCCCTTGGGACAAAGGTCGCGACGGTTTCGTGCTGTCCGACGGTGCCGGTGCCTTGGTGCTCGAAGAACTGGAGCATGCCCAGGCCCGTGGGGCGACCATCTATGCCGAGTTGATCGGTTTTGGCATGAGCGGCGACGCCTACCACATGACCTCGCCACCAGACTCCGGTGAAGGCGCTGCGCGCTGCATGGCCAACGCCCTGCGCGATGCTGGCATCCAGCCGGAACACGTGAGCTACATCAACGCCCATGGCACTTCGACCCCCGCGGGCGACATTGCCGAGGTGGCGGCGATCAAGCGCGTATTCGGCGACCACGCCTACAAGCTGGCAGTCAGCTCGACCAAGTCGATGACCGGCCACCTGCTGGGGGCGGCTGGCGCGGTAGAAGCAATCTTCAGTGTGCTGGCGATCAACAGCCAGATGGCGCCCCCGACCATCAACCTGGACGAACCGGACGAAGGTTGCGACCTGGACTTCGTACCGCACCAGGCGCGCAGCATGCCGATCGATGTGGTGTTGTCCAACTCGTTCGGCTTTGGTGGCACCAACGGCTCGCTGGTGTTCCGCCGGTTCGCCGGTTGATGCTCAGCTGGATCGACGGCCAGCCCGCGACTGCGCTCAATCTGCAGAACCGCGGGCTGGCTTACGGCGATGGTCTTTTCGAAACCATCGCCGTTCGGCATGGCCGGCCCAGCCTCCTGGATGGCCATCTCGCTCGCCTGGCGCTGGGTTGCCAGCGGCTGGCGATTGGCGCCGACCTGGCGCAGGTGCGTGAGGAATTGCTGCGCTACGCCAGCCAGCTCGGCGACGGGGTAGCCAAACTCATCCTCACCCGTGGCGACAGCCAGCGTGGTTACGCGCCGGTTGCCGATGCCGTGCCCCGGCGTATCCTGCAGGGCGGCCCATTACCCAGCTATCCTGTTGCCCATGCCGAGCAGGGCGTACGCTTGTTCCCCTGCCAGACACGGCTTGGGGAACAACCGTTGCTGGCCGGGCTCAAACACCTCAACCGGCTGGAGCAGGTGCTGGCCCGTGCCGAATGGCAGGACAGTGACCATGCCGAGGGCCTGATGTGTGACGGGCAAGGCCGGGTGATCGAAGGGGTATACAGCAATCTGTTCCTGGTGCGCGACGGCGTGCTTTTTACTGCCGACCTCAGCCGTTGTGGCGTGGCCGGGGTCATGCGCGGTGCCTTGCTCGAACAGGCGCGCTTGCAGGGTATTACGGCCAACGTCTGCGACCTGCCGTATGGTGCGCTGGAGCAAGCCGATGAAGTATTTGTTTGCAACAGCGTCTATGGCGTCTGGCCCGTGCGCGGCCTGGCCGCGTTAAACTGGTCGCCGGGCCCGCTTACCCGAAAACTGCAGGCCGTTGCCCGTACGTTACTGGAAACCTGAATTCGTGAGACGTAAATTCCTGCTGCTGCTGGAAATGGGTCTGATCCTCGCCGGTCTGGCGCTAGGCTGGTCGGCCTGGAAAATCAACTCGGTCCTGGAGCAGCCACTGCATGTCACGCAGGAACGCCTGCTCGACGTGCCCAATGGCACCACCCCCAACCGCATGTTCTACCGCATGCAAACCGAAGGGCTGCTCGACGACGCCGTCTGGTTGCGCCTGTACTGGCGCTTCAACATGGCCGGTACCCCGTTGCACACCGGCGAATATCGCCTTACCCCTGGCATGACCGTCGAGCAGCTGTTCGACGCCTGGGGCCGTGGCGACGTAGTTCAATACAACCTGACCCTGGTCGAGGGCTGGACCTTCCGCCAGCTACGCGCGGCCGTGGCCAAGCATGAAAAGCTCAAGCACACCCTGGATGGCCTGTCGGACGCCGAGGTCATGGACAAACTCGGCCATACCGGTGTGTTCCCTGAGGGCAGGTTCTTCCCCGATACCTACCGCTTCGTGCGCGGCATGAGCGACGTCGAATTGCTGCAGCAGGCCTACATGCGTCTGGAAGAAGTGCTGGCCAAGGAATGGGCCGAGCGCGCCACCGACCTGCCGTACCGCGATCCCTACCAGGCGCTGATCATGGCTTCGCTGGTGGAGAAGGAAACCGGCATCCCCCAAGAGCGCGGGCAGATCGCCGGGGTGTTCGTGCGGCGTTTGCGCCTGGGCATGATGCTGCAGACCGATCCGACGGTTATCTACGGGATGGGTGAGCGCTATAACGGCAAGATCACCCGTGCCGACCTGCGTGAGCCTACGCCCTACAATACCTACACCATCACTGGCCTGCCGCCCACGCCGATTGCCATGGTCGGCCGCGAGGCGATTCACGCGGCGCTTAACCCGGCCGATGGCACCAGCCTGTACTTCGTCGCCCGTGGCGACGGCAGCCATGTGTTCTCCGACGACCTCAACGATCACAACTCGGCGGTGCGGGAGTTTCAGCTCAAACGGCGGGCAGACTATCGCTCCAGCCCCGCGCCACAGCAGCCGGCAAAGCCGGGCGCCGATGACGCTGCGCCAGCCGCCGGCGATGAGCAGCCGGTACCCGATGAGCCGGCTGCGCAGCCGGCGCCGGCCGCTCCCGCCGGTGATGCCCAGGCGGCCGAGCCGGCAACGCCTGACGAACAACATTAAGGACTGCCTGTGAGCGGCTTGTTTATTACTTTGGAAGGCCCCGAAGGCGCGGGCAAAAGCACCAACCGCGACTACCTGGCGGCGCGCTTGCGCGAGCATGGCCTGGATGTGGTGCTGACCCGTGAGCCAGGTGGTACGCCGCTGGCCGAGAAGGTGCGTGAGCTGCTACTGGCCCCCAGCGATGAACCCATGGCCGCCGACACCGAACTGCTGCTGGTGTTCGCTGCCCGCGCCCAGCACCTGGCCCAGGTGATCCGCCCGGCGCTGGCCCGTGGCGCTGTGGTGTTGTGCGACGGGTTTACCTATTGACTATTTCGGAAGCCCTCAAACTGTAAACCCATGAGAAATCACGAAATTTTCTCAGCATAGTCAGCTTCATCCCGTGAAGGCAAGGGTTCTTCAAAGCACTCCGCCTTTCAAAACGTCGGCCACCGTTTTCTCAGGTAAAAATGTAAACCTGTAGCCGTCTATCTAGCCCTTTCGCTAGAATGTAAACGCTTTTCGCCCGAAATCGCTTCGTTCAGAAAGCGCTCTGGGCGCAAAAATGTAAACCTGCCTCTCAGCCTTCCCCTTATGGGTCATATTGATCCAGCACGGGCACGCAGATTTCTAGGCCAGTCTACTGCCGCATCGCAGCACTCCACCCGAAGCATCGGCCGTCAGGCATCGGCGCCCTCGTGCGTGGCACCCCACCTCAGATCTTTAAAAATACGCATCGCTCGAAGACTCGAATCGCCCGCAAACGGCGGTCCGATCTGTCCGCAAAATCCGTTGTAAAAAAAATCCATGACGCCCCCATCGGTCGAGGAGGGCTAACGGTGCTTCTGTCCCTGAGAACCGAAGGTGGCACAAGCTGGGAATTGGGTCACCGTTTCTAGGACGGTAGGCTCGTCTATCAGAATTCATACTTTCTGCACGAGGCATCTGTGAGTAAGTCCAACCAGTTGTGGGATCTGGCGATAGAGTGGGTTTCCAAAAAAATTCGTAGCCCATTCTCCAACAAAGTCACCAGATTTCTTTTGATCACAGGCGCCGGTATTGTTGCCGCACCCCTGCTTCTTCACATGTTTGCAAACGCCCTACTGAAGCATTTTCTTGGCATTGACTTGGGGGTTGAGCCTCCCGGTACTATGACATACATCGCGGGATTTTGTTTCATGCTGCTGGGTGTGGTTAACAATACAATCCACAATTATCTGACACATACCCATCAAGTGCGTGTCAAAAATGCTGAAGTCTCGATATACAAGGAGACATGGGGGAAGCTTGATACTGCTCTGGATGACACTGCTCGCTTGAGCAGTCTCTACACTACTTATTATGCATCTCGTGATGAGGAGTTAGTCCTTAAGGCTGAAGAGTCAATTATCTCATGCATGGACTGGTTGAGGAAAAATCGTCCCTTCTACTACTCGGATGCTTTTTACGAGAAGTGCTCTCAGATATGTGCTCAGGCGCGTCAAGAAACCCGCGCATTTCGGGCATGTATTGAAGCCAAAAAAATGGAAGAGGCAACAATCGGAAAGAATGGTCCGCTGACTAATCACATGGAGTTTTACAAAAAAATCTACAACTATGAAATGGCACAGAAGGAAATGGCGCAGAATGTTAAGGCCATGAGGCGCGAATATGAGGCTGTGTGTGTGGAGATTCGAGATCGTCTAGCTTAATCTTCGTGCTCGATATCGGGGCTGATAATAATCAACCCCGCTAGAATCGGATGTACAGATAGCCAGTATCTCGGGGGGAACCTCATTAAATGCTTTCGCCCTCAAAGCTGACGCATCACCTCTCGTACGAGCCTTTCGAATTCTTCAATCGACGAAGCCTTGCTGTTGAGAGGACGAATTCGAATGAGTTTTGTATTTGCGGCCCGAAAAATATCGTCTTTCAACTTGTCATTAGCTTGAGCTTGAGCTGCATCGTGGAAACTGCTGTCTAGCTCAATGATATATTTGGGCTCATAGCCGCTCCCAACATCAAAAACTACGCTGTCGACTATAGCTTTGAAGAAGTAAGATCTTGCTTGCTCGGACAGGCTATCTTTAATTGCATGGTAATCTAGTACGCAACTCAGAGCGACGTTAGGATAGGGGTGATAGGTAGGGAATACTCGACGTACCGCTTCGTAGAAGTTCTCTTCTTGTTTAGATTTGAAAAGCCGAATAGTTTTAGCCTTCCCTGGGCGGACATCTGTTGCGCGGATTGTCATGTTTTCGCGCAAGCTAGCTGCGACTGCCTCTGGCTTAGTGTTTAAAAAAGAAGCGATTACTTTTTGAGCTAATGGGCGATGTTGATAGGTCTGAGCGTAATTCAGCAAGGCGGAGTGCTGTGTTTCTTGCATTAGCTTAAGGCGCTCATCCACGAAATTATCGACGAATGCTTGGCTGAAACCGTGCTGCACAAGCTCGATAATCAGGTTGGTGTGCTCGAATTGCCTCGCTCTTTCAGCCGGAGGTAGTGGGCGAGTAAACTCGAAGAACTCAGCTTCGAAGAATGTCGTAACTTGGATCAAAAATGGATCTTGCGTTTTTGCCTTCTTGTTCTTGTAAATTATTTTCCCAATCGCATCCCAGTCTTTTTGTGCCAGTAAGGTATATAACTGCTCTCTGTCTTCCATGGCGCTGCTCTCGGCTCTAAAACCATTGAGCGCCTAGGATAGTTTCGCTGCTAGCGCTCTGACAATGTTCAGGTCCTGCCGGCCTGCTTACACTCCCTTGCCCTTACAGGCTACCCGCCACCTCTTCCAGCTCCACACGCGGGATATCCCGCAGGCCCAGGATGTCCACGATCCTCAGCCCTGTGGGCGATAGATGGCAGTGAGTGGGTAGGGTGCGGGCTATGTTATATACGAAGCCTGCTTGGCCCTGCTGCGGGTCTATGCTGACGAGAAATTGCCTTTGGTAGAGGTAGAACGCCTGATGGGCCAGGTCGAGCTTGTCCGTGGGAATTACGCCCCGTTCAGGCCATTCTTCAGACCTCAGAGCGAACGCATCGCGATTCGCGACCACGGCCAGGATGCAGAATTGCTGGTAGGTAAGAGTCTCGGCGATCGCGATCAGGTGGTTGGCCTCAGCGGGCTGGAAGTCGGGGGTGAAGACGAGGTTGGTGAAGAAGCGAGCGACGTACTCCAGCTTCTTCCGCTCGTGCTCCTGCTTGGCGGCCAGCAGCACGCCTTCGAAGATTTCCTCACATGGAGAGGGCTGGTCGTCTTCCTTTCTTTCGAAGAAACCGTCCTTGCGAGGACTGTCCCAGAGAAGCCGCTCGCGTATGCCGTCGATGGCCAAAGCTGCAACACCGCCGACCTTTTGTTGCTCACGACTGGAAAGCATCCGGTGAGCAATGTCCTCGATGACGAACTCGCAAGCTTTAGCTACGGCTGCTCCCGCCGTTGTGCCTGCCGGCCCGGCCACTGCAGCTCCAATGAGCGCGGACACGACAGAGCCAACACTGGCACCTGCGATGCCGGAGCCTTTTTTCAGCAAGCTGACAGCCTTCCCGTCTTCCTTCATTCTTCCTCCTAGCTGCGTTCCTAGCGTGCGTTAGCGCCGGACACGTAATGCCAACCAGCCATGACGCGCTTTGATCCGTATGACGCCGATAGTAACGATGTCCACCCCCAAGCGGTTTAGTGCAGAGGACATGGATGTGAAATACGAGCCGACCCAGCCAAGCAACCCCCACAAATTCACGCTAAACCAGCACGTCTTTCCGAAAGCGAGCATTGAGCGCTTCGCAGGCGATGATGGGTGCGTCGAGGTTTACTCGATACCGCACAAGAAGGTCATGAGGGTGAGAGCTAATAACCCCATCTTCTGCGTCAAAAGAGTCTGGGACCAGAAGACTGAAGCGGGGTTAGGGAAACGTATAGAGGATAACTTTCAAGCACTTGCTGATGCTATCGAGCGCGGCAGTGTGACTACTATTGGGGTTTGGGAAAAGCGTACGGTTGAACGGTTTTTCTCCCTCTGGCGTACGAGGCAAAAATTCAGGCTTGAGGGATTGGAGGATGTGAGGTTTCACGGCGTCGAAGGTAGTTCACTGACCAAGGCGCAGGAGGAGGTACTAGAGAGTAAGCATGCCATGTACGCCTCAGACGGAGTGATGAAGGGGAGGCTGCTCGCTAGCATTCACGTTTTCGGCTATGAGGCGACGTTTATCCAGGCAAACGAGTCGATGCAGTGGGGGATCGCCCGTTCTGCTTCTGGTGATTTCCTGGTACCGGATAGCTTTGAAGACATGATGATCGTGCCGATCTCACCCCGCTTGGCGATCGTTGCCGGCGTGCCTGACTGCGTGTTGAGTCGCGACGAGGTTGCAGTCATCAATCAAAGCGCGATCTCCCGTGCGAAGAACTACTATTTTGCTCGACAGCTTTCTGCCGCGCCCGTCATTCGGCATTCGACCAGCACGCAATTTAGAGGCATTTTCCCTGAGCGTAGAGGTTGATCTGAGGTTGTTTTAGGCGAGGCTAGGACCCGCTCTTGGAGCGGGATTTATCCAGTGGGGGGTGGGTGGCTTGATCCTCGGGTCGGTTACGTAGACTTCATGCTAGCTACACACAGATTAAACGTAAGCGTCCGCCCAACTCACCTTGCGTAAGTCAGGCCGGCATCCACTGATGGGGCTGTAACTGCCCGATCTCACTGGCCCGCTGGGTCGGCAGCCGCGTCATCACATCCTTGAGATAGGCATACGGATCATGCCCATTCATGCGTGCCGACTGGATCAAACTCATGATCGCCGCCGCGCGCTTGCCGCTGCGCAGCGACCCAGCAAACAACCAGTTCGATCTCCCGAGCGCCCATGGCCGTATCTGGTTCTCAACCTGGTTGTTGCCGATGGGCACAGCCCCATCCTCCAGGTAGCGCGTTAGCGCTACCCAGCGTTTCAGGCTGTAATCGAGGGCTTTAGCTGTGGCTGATCCATTGGGCACCAAGTCGCGCTGGGCCAACATCCAGTCATGCAGTTTTTTGAGGATCGGCACCGCCATTTCCTGACGTATTCGCCAACGATCTTCATCACTCATGTCCCGCGCTTGGCGTTCGACCTCGTACAAACCGCTGATCGAGTGCAGGGCCTGTTCAGCCAGCTGGCTTTTATTCGCTACGTGCAGATCAAAGAACTTGCGACGGGCGTGAGCCATGCAGCCGATTTCAGTGATGCCTCGCTCAAATCCGGCCTTGTAGCCAGCGAAGTCATCGCAGACCAGCTTGCCGTTCCAGTCGCCCAGGAAGTTGCGCGCATGTTCGCCAGCACGGCTTGGGCTGAAGTCATACACCACTGCTTTCAGTGCCGAGAACGGCGTGCTGCTATAGGCCCAGACGTAGGCCCGGTGGGTTTTCTTCTCGCCTGGCGCAAGCATCTGCACCGGTGTTTCGTCGGCGTGAATCACGCCCTGCTTCAGCACCGCTTCACGCAGTGCATCGACCAGCGGCTGGAGCCGCACGCCGGTTTGCCCGACCCACTGCGCCAAGGTCGAGCGAGCAATGGCCAACCCGGCGCGGCCAAAGATTTTCTCCTGCCGATACAGCGGCAAGTGATCGGCAAACTTGGCCACCATCACGTGGGCCAACAAACCTGCGGTCGGGATACCTTTATCGATAACCTGCGCCGGCACAGGCGCCTGGATCAGTGTTTCGCACTGACGGCAGGCCCATTTGCCGCGTACATGTTGCTCGACGGTAAACACGCCCGGCGTGTAATCCAGCTTCTCGCTGACGTCTTCGCCGGTGCGTTGGAGCTGGCAACCACAGGCGCACTGAGTGTTTTCGGGTTCGTGGCGACTGACGGTGCGTGGAAACTGCGGCGGCAAGGGCGCACGTTTTGGGAATTGCCGTGGTTCGGCCTGTGGCGCAGCTGGGAGGAGCTGTTTTAGCTCGGCCTCGATAGCTTCAAGATCTGTGTCGAGCAGGTCATCCAGCAAGCTGCTTTGCGCCGGGCTGATTTGCTTGCTGCGCTTGGCAAACTTGTGCCGTTTGAGCAGGGCGATTTCGAACTTGAACTGTTCGATGAGGATTTCATCGTTCTGGATCTTCCTACTCATCGCCTCGACCTGGGATTGCAATTGCAACGCCTGTGCCGCCAAGGCACGAAGCTGTTCCGGGGTCATCTGATCGAGGTTGGGCGAGAAAGTCATGCCGCCGATTGTGCCAGAGCAGGCGCGGGACGACGACAAGTGGACCGGCCAAATGGCCGGCGTTTACAGCATGCTGATCACACCGTCGGCGCCAACGCGCTGCCATGGCAAGCCCAGTACCAACGCCTGGAGTTGTTCGTTGTCGAGCTCGACCTCGCAGCCATGGCGAATGCCGGGCCAGTGGAACTTGCCTTGGTTCAGTCGCCGCGCTGCAAGCCAGACGCCCACGCCGTCGTGCACCAGCACTTTCATCCGGTTGGCCCGGCGATTGGCGAACAGATAAGCGCAGTGCGGCTTCGCCGCACCAAACACCGCGATCACCCGGGCTAAAGCGGTTTCGGTACCGGCGCGCATGTCCATCGGCTCGGTGGCCAGCCAGATCGCATCAATGCGGATCATTGAGCGACAGCCCGGATAAATTGCGCGCAGCCCTCAGGATCTGAGGTTGGCCATTTCACCGTGATCACTTGCCCGGCCATGGGCAACTCGATGATCACTGACGCCTCGACTGGCCGTTTAGGTGCGGCTTTTAGTGGGACGAAAGCCGGTAGTGAGGCTGCTGCAGGCTGATCTCGATAGAGCGGCATCCATTTGCGGATGACGTTGGCATTGATGCCGTGGCTGATGGCGACACTGGACACCGTCGCGCCAGGTTGCAGGCATTCCTGAACGACTTGGGCTTTGAATGGTTTCGGATAAGAGCTTCGTTGGCGCATGGAAATCCTGACGATAAGGGTGATCGCGTCCGCTTAAAAATACGCGGACACCATCGCCCTTAATGCTGGAGTTCGGAAGGTGAGTTCGCCGGACGCTTACCAAGTAGCGAGGGGATCAAGGCATTGGGGTGCCTTGCCAGTGAGATTAACCAGGCCTGTGTTCGACCAACAGGCGCGCCAATCGTGGAGATCAGATCCGCTAACGGGATCGGCTAAATCAACGCTGTGTGACAATCAAAGCCGAGTAGCTACGCCTAGTCATGCTGAATGAGGCGTAGCTAGCCTTCTTGGCGGCTGATTGGTCACTTCACCTACAACGGTTGATTGGGACTTCCAACTAGGCAGGGATGTGGATCAGGCAGCGACGTGGCACCGTACGGAAGTCTGCCCACATACCTTCAACTGCTGCGGACTTTCACATCCTTGGGTAGAGAGCTCGCACCTGTCCTTGAAGAAGCAACCTGTGGGTAGGTTACGGTTACTGGGCAGATCGGTACGTTGGGCAGATGCTTCGCCTCTCAAAGGTTTGTCCAGGCGCGGCACCGCTTCCAGCAGCAGCTTGGTGTAAGGGTGTTTTGGCATCTCAAGCACGGATGCCGCATCTCCGACCTCGACAATTTGTCCGAGGTACATCACTGCTACCCGATCCGAGAGATGTCGTACTACAGACACGTTGTGAGAAATGAGGATATAGGTGAGCCCTCGGTCTCGTTGAAGCTTTGCAAGAAGATTCAGTATCTGGGCTTGCACGGAAATGTCCAAAGCCGAGGTTGGCTCATCGAGCACTATGACGTCCGGGTCTGACGATAACGCCCTTGCAATCGCGATGCGCTGCCGCTGGCCGCCCGAGAACTGGTGGGGATAGCGATCAAGGTATTCGGGGCGAAGCCCAACCTGCTCGGCAAGCTGGGCAGCGATCTGTCTCAGCTCCACCGTCGGCAAGCGGCGTTTCACCACCAACGGTTCTGTAATGATCTTCCAGACGGGAAGCCGAGGGTTCAGCGACGACTGCGGATCCTGAAAGACTATCTGAGTATTTTGCTGACGCTCTTCATGGTTGTTCCAGGCGTACACCAGCTCGCCGGTACCAGGCTTTAGCAGTCCCATCAGAAGCTGCGCCAATGTGCTTTTACCGCAGCCCGACTCTCCAACGATGCCCAGTGTTTCACCTTCTCGGACATCAAGGTCTATGCCATTGAGTGCGTGCGCAAAACCTTTCGAGCGCCCCAAAAGGTCTCGGCCAACTGAATATCGGACATGAACATCGTTCAGGGTCAGCAAGGTCGGCTTAGCGATTGTCATAGTATTCATCACGCAGACTCCTGCTCATGCAACCAGCACGCGCTGAGGTGGTTCGCAGATTCGGTCGAAAACAATTTCGGTTTGGCTTCGCAAACAGGTAGCCGGTGTGTGCATCGGTCTTTGAACGTGCACCCATTCGGCAGCTTGGCGAGGTTAGGCACTTGTCCGGAGATCGTATCGAGATCTTCGCCGGGGGTAGCCCGCTCTGGGAGGCTCGCCAAAAGCCCCTGAGTGTACGGATGGGCTGGGTTGTTCATAACCTGGCTCGTAGAGCCTTGCTCGACAATGCCACCCGTGTACATCACGTAGACCCGGTCACAGAACTGGGAAACTAATGCCATGTCGTGTGTGATCAGCAGTATCGCCGTGCCGCGCTCACGTGCTTTCTCACGAAGCAGCAGCAACACTTGTCGTTGTACCGTCACGTCCAAGGCTGTGGTGGGTTCATCGGCGATCAGCAGTTTTGGGTCGCAGGAGAAAGCGAGTGCGATCATGATGCGCTGACGCATTCCACCCGAAAGCTCAAATGGATAGCGCTCAAGCACCTGTTCAGGATCAGCGATATGCATGTCCTGGAGCAGGCCCACGGCCTTGTTGTAAGCCTGTTCATTTGAGAGCTGCTGGTGTCGTTGGATGACGTCTAGCAGCTGTTTACCGATCCTGCGGGTAGGGTTGAGCGCAGTCATGGGCTCTTGGAAGATCATGGCCGCGTCACGCCCTCGGAGGTCTCCGAGCTGCTTTTCCTTCTGCCCAAGAATATCTTTGCCAAGTAATTGAACCGATCCTTGGGTGACCCTGAAGCTACCAGGGGGAAGGAGACCCAGACTCAGCATGGCTGTGACTGATTTGCCGGATCCGGACTCCCCAACGACCCCGACGATTTCCCCAGGTTGGACCCGAAGCGTAACGCCGTTTAGGGCTTTGGCCGTGTCGCGAAAACCAGGAAATTCAAGATTCAAATTGTCGATGCTCAAAATAGCCTGGCTCATGTCACTTACCCTTTTGCCGTGGATCAATCAGATCGCGCACGCCATCACCCAAAAGGTTGAAACCAATTGCGGTGATCAGAATTGCGATCCCTGGGAACGTGGAATACCACCACTGATCAAGGATGAAGTTCCTTCCGCTCGCCACCATGACACCCCACTCAGCAGTAGGCGGCTGAGCGCCCAGGCCGATGAATCCAAGGGCGGATGCCATCAAAATCGCGTTGCCGATGTCGAGGCTGAACTGGACAAGCAAAGGTGGCATCGCATTGCGTGCAACGTGCCAGTGCACCTGGTGCCAACGATTTGCGCCAAAAGTCTGAGCTGCTTGGAC
Organism: Pseudomonas sp. p99-361; assembly: GCF_003935475.1. Classification (NCBI taxonomy): domain Bacteria; kingdom Pseudomonadati; phylum Pseudomonadota; class Gammaproteobacteria; order Pseudomonadales; family Pseudomonadaceae; genus Pseudomonas; species Pseudomonas sp. p99-361. The sequence continues at coordinate 24,549 of NZ_RHQO01000065.1, forward strand.
GTAGGCCATCTGCCGGATGCTTAGCGCCTGGCCACGAGCGAGCCGTACGTAGAAGGGGATGCGCACTAAGGTGATGGCGAGCATGGCGTTGAACAAGCTAGGGCCTAATGCCGCAGCAAGAGCCATGATCAGCACCAGCGAAGGTACCGAAAGAATGATGTCCATCAACCTCATCACAATACGGTCGAAGCGTCCGCCAATCACTCCGGAGAAGCAGCCTAGCAATCCACCAACTGCACATGAGGAGAAAGCAACGAAAAGCCCAACGCCTACGGATTGTCGGCTGCCATAGATCACCCGGCTGAATAAATCGCGGCCTACCTCATCGGTACCAAACCAGTGCTGCAGGCTAGGGCCTTGAAGCCTCTCAGTGAGCTTGAGGGCGTTGGGGGAGTAGGGGCTAATCCAAGGGGCTGCAACAATGCAGAGCAGGACGAGCGATGTAATGATCAGCCCGATCAGCATGAGCGGGCTGCGCTTGATTCGATAGGCGATCCATGCGATCTGCTCACGAATCGGGTTGGCTTGGGAAACTAGTGTGGGCATATCAGTCACCCTTGGCGATGCGTGGGTCAGCCAACCGGTACAGCAGTTCGATTATCCGGTTGAGGATGACGTAGATGAATGAAACCAGGATCGCGAATCCCATCACAGCCGGGAAATCCAGCGATTGAATGGACTTGACCACGTAGGCGCCCATCCCAGGCCATGCAAATACCGTCTCGGTCAGCACTGCTCCGTACAGCAAATCACCTAATGCAAGCCCTATCACTGTAATGGATGGAATGAGTGCGTTTGGCAGTACGTGGCGCATGATGATGGTCATGTTGGAAAGGCCGTAGGCTCTTGCCGTTCGTACATAGTCTTCGCTTAGCTGTTCTAGCATTGCTCCCCGTATCTGGCGGGTAATGACGCCGAGGTTGACGAATGCCAGTGTGAAGGCGGGAAGCACCATGTGTTTGGCGGCGTCTAGGAATGTGCTCCATTGGCCGGCGACAAGGCTGTCCAAAAGATAAAATCCGGAAAGCGTCGGAGGAGGGGAGACGCCCTCGCCGAGCCGTCCACCGCCAGGGAGGATGCCAAGGTGCCCATAGAACAGTACGATCAGACCCAATCCCAGCCAGAAAGCGGGGGTCGAAATGCCAGCCACAGCTAGCGTTCTGGAAATGTGATCGATGAGGCGATTATTGAAAACAGCGGAAAGTATGCCAAGTGGCACGCCGACCAGGATCGAAATGAGCATTGCCATCAACGCCAGTTCGAGCGTCGCCGGGAAAAATAATTTCAGGTCTTCAAGGACGGGCCGATGAGTCCTTATCGATTGACCTAAATCTCCAGTGAGCAGGTCACCCATATATTGAAAGTATTGCTGGTACAGCGGGAGATCCAGACCCAGCTGCTGGCGTATGCTCGCCACAATTTCGTCACTTGCACGTTCTCCCGCGATCAGGCGTGCAGGGTCGCCTGGAATCAGGTGGGAAATGATGAAAGTAATGATTGATACGCCAATTACAACAATCAGAATATCAAACAATTGCTTGCGCAAAGTATTTAATAGGCCCATGGTTTACACCTCATGCTTTGGCGGCCCGGACGGGGCGCCAAAGGCGATTACTTAGACATTGCTGCAAAGTCAAACACTTGCTCAAGCATCGGGTTGAATACATAGCCCGGCGGCGGCAAAAACTGAGTGCAACACCTGACCTTTCCGGTACGGTGCTGCCCCTATGTCTTATACCGAACTCAGCG
>NZ_RHQO01000066.1:0-26068 GCF_003935475.1 Pseudomonas sp. p99-361
TGGTGTCCACTTAAATTAGGTGGACACCATCGCCTTTGGCGTCGGGGTCAGGAAGGTGAGTTGGCCGGACGGTTACGACGAAAGTGCAGGCTCAGCAGTTTCTGGTGCAGTTGCAGGAACGGTTGGCCAGGTTCGGTTTATCCCTGAACGCCTCGAAGACACGGCTAATTGAGTTCGGTCGTTTTGCTGCGAGAAATCGCAGGAAGCGAGGGTTAGGTAAACCGGAGACGTTTGACTTCCTGGGCTTCACGCACTGTTGTAGTACCAACAGAAGCGGTGGGTTTCAAATACTGCGACTGACGGTCAAGAAGCGAATGCGTGCGATGCTGCTGGCCATGCGGGATGAGCTGAAACACCGACGTCATGAACCCATCTGGGTTCAAGGGCAATGGCTCACACGGGTGGTGAGCGGTTACTTCAATTACCACGCGGTGCCGGGAAACCTGACACGTCTGGGTGGTTTTCGTTCGGCGGTCTGCCGTTTATGGCGGCAAGCCCTCAAACGTCGTAGCCAGCGTAATCGACTTCAATGGTCACGCTATGGACGCCTTGCTGATCTCTACATACCTAGGCCCAGAAATGCACACCCTTACCCTGAGGATCGCTTCGCGTCACATACCCGAGGCAGGAGCCGTATGCGGTAGTCCCGCACGTACGGATCTGTGCGGGGGGCGGCAGGTAACTGCCGTCCCTACCGCGACCGATACGGGGACTTAAGACCCAGAGCGTCGTTCAGTTTCTCATACCAATCCATCGCCATGCCTGGCTGGCCCTTTTCGGTCTCTAAGCCTAGATCCTTGAGCTTGTCCTTCACCTTTTTCTCAAGATCCCGCTGGAGGGTGTCATCGGTGATCTCGGAATGCTTGTCCAGCATGTCCTGACGAAACGCGTTGTCCAAGATCACATCGAGGGCACAGGCGCCGGCTCCGATCACCATCGCATAGCCAATGGAGAAGGAATCGATGCTCGCATGGGGTAGCGGCTTAGCAATTGGCTTGGCAAGCCGCTTCCTGTACTCGTCAACCATCTCTTGACCGCCAATCTCAAGCAGTGTCGCTTCGATGTTGTCCATTTAAGCCGCCGCCTTCAGGATTCCGAGCCGCTTAACCTCATCCATAATCTGTACGACCTGGGATGGGAACAGGTGATGGCTTTTGAGGCGTGCCTCCAACTCAGCCATGTTTTTTGGTGGGTTGGACACAACATCAGCAATCGCCTCGACGATAGAGCCAGATGAGTTCTTGAAGACGTCCGACAACGCGCTTAGCTTCTGCCGCAATTCGTTGTTTTCTCGAACCAGATCATCCATCGCGGACTTTGTCCGGATGCTACTCCACACATGGCCTGCAGCTGTCCCGATGATCAGGCAAACCCCGCCGACTACCACCACAACACCATTTGAGCTCATGGTTCATCCTTTGTACCTTGTTGGTCGGAATAATAGCGTTGTGCTATCTATCCTGCCATATGGGTTCGAGGCATGTGCCGGCTTTTGGCGGATGAGGTGTTGGCATATAGCGATCACCAGCCAAACGCCGAAACTCTTGAAGGCTTCGCCGCCCTCCGTCTTTCCTAAACGTAGCCACGACGTACCTGGAGTTAAGGGTCGTAATGACCCAGAACCTCCCTTCCTTGGCCACAGACTGAATATCAGATGTGCGGATCAGATGACCGTCCGCGAACCTACCAGTCGGGTGCTCAAGTAGGTGGCCAAATACAACGCCCACGGCGCTGCACGCGTGAATCTGGACGTTTACAAGATAGGCAGTTACCAGAGAGTCATAGTCCTGGTTCACCGCTCTAGCAATCCGTAACAGATCGAAGTCGCTAAAGCGCTTCACATGGAAGTCGACCGCGACAGTGTTGATATCTGTCACGAGTGAGAACTCCGAGGTTCAGCCCCGGCATTCGGCTTTGTGGCACGACGTCGGTACAGCTCCTTCACGCCGGTCAGGGACTCGACATCAAGCCTAGGCTCGTGCGTATCGACGTATACGGCGCCGCTCTCGACCTCAAGCACACAGATGGGCACTTCTGCACGGTCGTAGCCCATCGACAACGACTTGAGCTTCTCCATCTTCCAACCAGTGCCCTTGTTCATCCAGCCGGGAGTCATGACTTGAACATCCTGTACCACCAGGCACTCGTTCTGAGCCAACAGCAACTCCATGAGTCGCGGCTCATCGTTGAGCATCTCTTCATAGTCGACGAACCGATCCTCGTGCTGGCGCTTGAGGCTGACGTGATACCAGTGCGTCGCCAGGGATCGGGTGACTGCATGAAAGTGAGCGAGGCCATCCCCAAACATACCCACGGGGCCAGCCTGGTCTTGCGTGCTAATGCGGAACATCGTGAATCTCATCTGGGCAAGTCCGCCAGGCGGAGCTTGCGGGTCAAAATAATCCGAATATTGTCTTGAGCGAGGCAGTTTGCTCGCGACCTTGGCCGATCAACACATACACCGTGTTCCGTGTCTCAAACATGCATACGCCGTCATAGGTCTTGCGCAGCGTCGACCGCACCCATCCGCCAGGCGGGAACCGCCCCTGGCTGTCGTAGGTGACGCAATGGGAGTACAGGAACATCGGCTGCAGGCCTGCAGATCGAACCCTCGCGAGCGACTCAGGCGGCTCATCGACGTGGAAAAGAAGCCAGTCCTCAACAAGGCAGTACGGTCTACGGGGGAAGCGTTCGGCGAGCAGTGCCTCAATCTCAGGTCGAGACAGGGATGTGCCAGCGGAAGAGATTTTTCCTTCCTGGAGCAACTCGTGCTCAACAGAGCTATCAGTCACCAAGTACCTCGGTATCCAAAACGACGAGGTGATGTGCGAACGGGATCGTAGCGGCAGATCGCCATTCGACTCACTCGAACCAATATATCTGTTTGAGCGAGTCGAGGCAAACGAGGCATACCGTCTCATTTTGCGGAGGCAGAAATGCCGCTACGCCATTCTCTCGCCGCCGTGCTTCAGTCGCTGCGAACGCAGCAAGGCCTGTCTCAGCAGGAGATCTCCGGCCTGGTTCGTCAACAAACGATCAGCGAGCTGGAAGCTGCTCGCTTCACGGCCACCATTGATACCGTGAGGGATCTGGCCATTTCGTTGAACATCAGCCCAGCCACCCTGTTCGCCATGGTGATTGCTGCTGAGAATCAGCAGACAACACACCAGGTGCTGATCGACGCAATTGTGGAAGCGGAGGCCTTGGGCAGAGCCAACGAGATCATGGAACGACGGCCTCGCGAGATTGAGCATCCACGAGTCACGGCTGCCAGAGAGAAGTGGAAGGCAGTTCAAGCGCTGAAAAAAGACGGCCTCACCCAGGCTGAGGTGTCCCGTGCTCTGGGGTACTCGAAGGGCACTGTGTGGCGGCTTTGGGAGCGGGAGCCAGGCAGCTGCGGCTGAGAGGCTCAGGGCGATACGAGAGCTGAAGGAGGCCGGCCTCTCTCTGGCCGAGGTCTTCAAGAAGCGGGTTGCCGAGTAGCACGGTTGGGCGTGGCACGCAGGTTAGTAATAACCGAGCGCTCTTGTTGGAGCACTATTCATTACACGGCATCTTAGGGAGAAATCACGACGCGGCGGCTGATGCGGCTACGGAGAGGGCGTCTCCACGAAATCCTTGTCTTTGCCCGTAAAGAACATCATGGCCGTTCGGGACTGCAAGCAGTTTTCCGCTTCCTCACTGAACAGTGATCGTTCAACAGGATCAGCCCAAATTTGAGCCACCCCCTCTTTGCGGAATACCTCCAACGGGAGAGGAATCGACGCATACGGATTGTGATAGATCCTCAGCCCATCGGTGATCTTTTCCGAGCATTCATCGCCCTTAGAAACAACGTGCTCCAAGCCGCTCGGTGATGACCAGATCGAACGAATGATCGCAGTCGGGCAACCGGACATCGCATCTACTTTCCCCCAAGTGCCCAGGTGGCTGAACACCACTGCGCTGATGTGGCTGAAGCGCGGACAGTCGAAGAAACCCAGCTCGATCTCTGCGCCATTGTCTTTTTGCACGCTCCCCAAGGTTTTCCCTTCAAGACCATTGGGGAAGCGCCCAGGATTGGCTATGTATTCGGACTCATCCACGTAGTAGTCGAACAGCAAGGCTTCGATTGGTCGAAAAGCTTGCAGTTGAAAACCGGGTTGCTCAAACGGGGCAAGGGCGAGGACAAAGGGTCGGTCTTTGACATGGTCATGGTGGGCATATTTGTCATCGAATTTTCGCGACTTGCTCATAAAGGCATTAGCCAAGCGAATGATGGCAACCCGATTGAGTTCGTTGAAATCGACGTCCTTGTAAAACTCGGGCGTCATTCCCAACCCCCATTCGGGCGTTGCGTCAGCGGCATGGTTGGCCGTGGTAGCCTCGACGGTGAACGTCACTTCACCCGCTGTGAGCAGAAAGTCGGGTGCAGGGTGAGTCCAGTCAAATGAGAAGCCATAGTCGCGAAAAGTCGCGTGAAGGTAGATCTCCCAGAAGCTTGAGTTGAAGGTCGTCTGAAACTCCTTCACAAACTTATTATCCCTGTCGGGGAACCCCTCAAGCCAACGCAGAAGCTCCTCTCTCTGATAGTGCCGGCCTTTACGCCCGTCGGTGATCGTTTTGAAATGAGGATGGAGCTTGTCGGTATGGTAGAGAGGCGTAAGCAAGTCCACTGGAGCCACCGTCGCTGCAGAATGATGACATAAGGTAGTGCCTGTCATCGTATCTAGGAAGGGCTAGACCTAGAGCATGTCAGCGTGATGCAGAGGCCCCAACCATTGCGCTTCACGCCCGTCGTAAATTTCCCCACCTGCCCGGCAAAAAAAAGTCAGTTGGCCGAACAAGCGCTCGATCAGCGTGGGTTATAACCACTACGGGCCAGGGCATCCTGCAGCTTTCCGACAGCAGCTCGGATTGAATAGGCTTCGTGATCATCTATTGCGCACCCACGAAACTCGCTCCAGTGGGCCCGCTTAAAGAATTGGGCAAGTGCCATAGTCTCTCCGTGGCTCAACTCGGCGTCCGCCTGGCAGCCATCGATCTCGAAAATCACTCTGACATTGCTGTACTGGGTCAGCTTGCTCATGGGGGTGCTCCTCTTGGGGCATTTTGGCGGATTGTGGACGAATTGCTTCATTTGTTCTCGTGACGCTATCACCTGATCACGAATCTCTTCGGGATCGATGGCCATGCCACCTCCAGGTGTCGTTCTCAGCGTCTTCAATGAGTTCACCGCGTCGATGAACGCCCGCTCTCTGGCTTTCTCAAGCTCAGAGCGATTATCTCCAATGGCGTGGTTCCACAGGCGTCTGACGAAGCTTACGGCAGCCCGCCTCGAGCAACGGTACATAGATTTTGCTATCACAATTCGCGCTCGCGCCGGCGAGTGGCTGCATTCGACCTATCCATCCAGTCGTCATGCTCCTCATCATCAATAAGCGTCGACAAAGCGTTAAGAAGACGATCTCGGATTACACGCTGCTGTTCCCAGAGTGAATCCAGGTCGGGAGCATCACTCATCGCGTCAATCGCTTCCTCGACCGCCTCCAGTTCGTCAGCACGAGCTTTCTCAAATTCTGAATTCATCTGGCACATCTCCTATCCACCCATTCGGCCTTGCAGCTGCTGAATCTCATCCTGGAGAACCACGATTGTGTGCTCCAGCTTGCGGATGTTGACTCGCATTTGATTGATGACCCTCAGGGCTTCCTGATGATCGTCCATGTACATATCGCGAGCCTTCTCCGTCTCCCTGAGGTTGTTGAGCAATTCGGTGTTGGCAGCTCGAGCGTCTTGAACCTGGGTGAACCAATAGACGATCTCAACCCTGCTGAGCTCCAGCAACTCCTCAGGTGTGCGCGTCTGAGCTTTCGCGGCTGCCTCGTCGTTTTTTTGCTGAGCACGCTCGGCCTTGATTTCTTGCAGACGCTCAAGCGGCCAGACGCGATGGTAGATGGTGTTCCGATGTACTCCAGCCAGCTTGGCCAACTGGGTTGCGTTGGCCGAGATTGAAGAGTCTTTTTCCATTTTCTTCAGTGCAGCATCAAGCGCCAACGTAACAGCCTCGAAGTTCTCCTCATTCTTGGCGTCATAGGCGGCTGTACTCACACAGATACCTCAATGCCGAGTTGCGTGAGCACGCCTTTGGCCTCGGCTATCACGAGCTTCATTTGCTCGATGGACAAGGCAACGTCATCCAGATCTCTCAGTTCTGCAAAGGCCGCAGCCGGATCCGTTTCGTAGCGCCTGAGCGCCAGGGTGTTTTGAACATAGATCTCTTGCCACTTGGGTGCATTGGCCTCTGTCACCACCGCGTTCTGGCACCGGTTGGGGTTGCACCGCAGTGAGCCGATGCAGGGAATGGACGGATCATCCAGATCCGTCGCATTGCCGTAGCAATATCCTTGACCGACGTTGATGACCGCGAAATTAAGCTCAACCATCCGCTCAAAAATTTCGTCGTTCGAATAGCCTGCCTCGAGATAGCCCCTGAAGTATTTCTTGAGCCGAGCACGGTGCGCGGGTGCATTGTCGCCGGCATAACCCCCGTCGGGGTCTAAGGAATTCATGATGAACTCCTTCTCGGCATCCCTTCGACCGGGGGCATCTGAGCCACCACCTGAACTTAGGGCTTCACCGATGCCGCCGTAGTCAATCGTAACGGTGCCGACCCGGTTGTGACGCCTATCTTGGCCGATGGTACTGGCATGGTGACCAAAGTGCTTAAGCTGGTAGGAAATGAACGGCAGTCCTACAGCAGCCCTGAACATCTGGTTGGAGAGTGAGTGCCTCAGTGTGTAGGGCGATACATCCAGCTCTTCGAGTTCGTCGAAGGTCACGGTGTTGGCCAAGAAAGTACAGAGTTGATGGGTTAACCCAGACCCGCTCAACGAGTTGGCCTCATGTTGCATGCCTGGCTTCACGGTGTTCATGTTGGCGAACAGGTAGGGGTTCTGCTTGAACCGGTTCAGGATCCGCAGCACTTGGACTGCATCCTTGACGATTGGGATCGCAACCCACTTGTCATCGAAAAGCTTCCTGAGGACTTCCTGATGTTTGATGACACCGCTGATGATGAGGTCGTGCCCGAATTCATCAACTGTCAGGCAGCTATCAACCAGACAACCGGCTAGCTCTGATGGCCTCATTCCAGTGTACTGACCAATGATGTAGCAGGCGCTGTTGTTGATGTGGGTGAGGTACTCATACAGCTCGTTGTCCATTGGAGCTCGTGTCAATTTACACAGCGCTTCCTTGTCCTTCAGCATCCCAGGGTTTTGGGGTGACCAGTATTCAGGCTCCAGCTTGTAGAGGAAGGGCTTGATCTGGAGGCCCGTGTAGCCCCTTGAGGTCATCCGGTATGCAACGTAGATGTCGTAATTTCTCCGCGTGATATTGGCGCTCCTGGCCTTCTGATATTCAGCCAAATCGAGCCGGCTCAGCGTGTACTGATCGCAGATGTCTTCCTTCAGCGCTCTGAGGAAATCGACAACGGCGAACGAGCCCTCACGGGAGCACTTTTCGAAAATATGATTACTGAACCATTTTTTTCTGGTGCGGTTTTTTTTGTTGGTAAAGCTGTTGTACTTCCACTTCAAGGCCTCCAGATCCACATAGGCCAAAGGCTTAGAAAATAGGTTTTCGACCAGGAAGTGAGATCGTAATACCTGGAAACCTTGAAGGGTTGGCCCCCTGAAGGCTCGGTCAAAGTGTTCAGCCCCCGCCCGATAGTCTTGTTCGGTGAAGTCGGCCAAGCTGAAGTGCGATCTTTCGAAGAAGTGATCCCCATGTTCCGCTCGCTTACGAGCACACATTTGATCGATAAACGGAATCACGGATTTGAACATGTCCAAGACTGAGTGAGGTTTGCGGCTCTTAGATTTTCGACTGAAGTGAAGAGCCCCTGGAATCTCCAGCACGCACAGCATGGCCATCTTCAGCTCGAACAGGATAGTGCTGTTAAGGCTCTCATAGACCCCGAAATCGATGCGCGATTTGGCGCCCTGGATGTCCCTCGCAAGTGCGTGAGGCTCACCGTTGAAATCCCAGAGCATATCCTTTACGAGGCTCAATTTGCTGGCTGGGAGGTTCATCAGTGCTGCGAGCAGCTCAAGTGCGTTCACCCCATCGTTGGAGTGGGAGGTGACTGCGATGAGCTCGTTGCCCAAGTAGCCCAAGAACCGCTCGCGCACGGCTTTGATTTTGTAAATGAGGCTATCGAACCCGAGGATCACAGGGAGACCGTCTCAATCAGAGGGCTAGGGATGATGTGCTCTGCCAGACGACGAGCCTCATCCAGTTGCTCCGCTGTGAAGCCGTGGTCAGACGGCGTGAGGATACTTTCCAGTACCTCAAGGTTCTCGCGGATGACAGCGCCATAGGGTGTTTCTGCCACGTTGCTTGTGGACATAATCGAGGTGTAGTCCCACTGCATGGCAAAAAGGTCGGGCAGATTCGACACAGTGATGATGGAGTTGCTACAGGACAGGCACTTGTTGAGCAGCGAGCACTTACTGCCTTTTTTGTAGCTCGGCAGCCTTTTAATTTCATCAGGAGGGTTAAGCGCATCCTTGCAACTGACGAGGCCCGTCCGAATGATGATCGGCGATGAGGTTGCCGCAGGGGGAGTTGGCTTGACCTGCTGGCTATCGCGAATAATCGTGCCTTTGTGAATTTGGGTGAGCGCTTTGGTGTTGACCTCACGAGCTGTTTTGTTGAATTCGAGCTTGTCGAGATAGCTCTGGGTGGCTTGTATCGACTTGTGCCCAAGTATTACCTGGATTTCCCTGACCGATAGGCCTAGCGCTACGAGGTCGGCCACGAGGCTCGGGCGCAGTCGAGAAGCCGAGATATTCAGCGGCTGCCCGTCCTCAGTTTTGAGGTCGTGATCCATGGCTAACTGGTTCATCACATTGTTGATGACAGTTGAGTCCTCGAACGACTTCACCTTCCGGAATTCGGATTGCTTCTGCGACTCGTAGATGAACAGCCTCTCTTTGATTGGCCCTTCAGCGCGCTCGCGAATGTGGTGGGTCAGGTAGATGACCTCGTCGAAGATCTTCTTGATCTCAATGCTTTGTGCCCGTGAGTACCATGTCCAATCCGCGTGCATCATGTCGAGATGAAGAACCTTCCCCCCACCTGAGCGCACTTTCCAGTAACGCAGGTATGGGCGATGGGTCACCTCGTGGCGCTCGACGAAATCATCGATGTCCAAGCTTTTGAGAGAGTCCGCGTTCAACCCCGTCACCTGCGCAAGGCGTGTGATGTATGGCGCCAGCATCCTCGAGGTAACATGGTAAATAACACCCCAGCTGGCATACGTCTCAGCGATTCCTAGCCCGCCGATCTTCAGCAACCGCACAAAGGCTTGCTCATATTTGTCATCAGGATCAGCCGACCACCGGCTAATCATCCTGCCGTTGAGCTTGTTCTCAAATATCCAGCGAGCGTTCTCTAAGGTGGCCATACCTCTCACAAGGTATCCGTCCTCACCCAACGGATCACTGCCACCATGGAAGGGTACATAGTCCTTTGCTAGCTCGTTAGTCTGTAGCCGCTCCATGTCACAAGCTTGCTGGATCGCCGTTCGTGCGTACTTCGGGTATGGGCGATATTCATCCGTCTCTCGAGCGGTGTTGAATCCTTCCACATCAATAAATGATGTGAGGCCCATTCCGCGAATCTTCACTGCTCGCTTGAGCATCGAACGGACTGCCGACAAGACACCCTGTGAGTAGAGTGACGTAAGTATGTTGGCCTCCATTTGATCGGTGAGGTACTTCCTGAAACGCGTCAGGTAGTGTGCTGTAACGTACTCCCGAGGATCCTCATTTCCCGTGAAGCCAACCTCACTCAGATGCAGGGTCACCAGTCGGAAACCATCACTATAATTCTGCTGGCCGGATGCGGATTTCGACTTCAGCGACGCCGCAGCAAACATGTGCAGGAGCTTGCTGAAGGGCCTATTGGGATCCTCCACCAGGTCTTCGTACTTTGAGAGTCCGATGAGCCTGAGCTCAGCGAGCGCCTTAGTCAGGGAGTCCTTTGGCGCGGCCTGCTGTTTTTTAAGCTCGGCTTCGACCTCTCGTTCCTTACAGTTTTTGTAGTCTGCCTTGATGACGCCAAGCCGCGTGAGGTCAGTGAGGATGTCTTGGAGGGTCTGCTCAACGATGACGAATTTGGAGCGGGCCCACTTCAGGTTTTTCATCCCGTCGACCTGGAACAAGCTGGCCTTCGACGAGATGGTATTGCCGAATACTGGGACGTTTTGCTTCTCTGCCTCTGTCAGGCCTTCGTACCAGCAGAGAAGCTTCCGGCGCCACTCATTCGCGATTGAGGGCTGGTCGGGGATCACGATCTGCTCCTCGATCATCCGCTGGATGATCGAGTCGAGGATGTCTTCCCTCGCGTTGAAGGTGTTGCCGCTTGTCTCCAGTTCATCCTTGAGATACGTGTAGGCTGGGCTCAGCTTTCCTCTCTGCGAGAGCTGCACGTTCAGGAGGGATTGGCGACTGCTCTTGATCTGCGTGGCCCACGCCTCAATTGCCTCGGTGACTTCGGACTCTTTCCGCTTGGGACGCCTGGCTTGGTCGGAAGCCTCAGATTCGCTGCGAGATTGACCGTCTGCCTGATCCTCAGGCGGCTGATGAGTGGTGCTCATTCTAGGCTTGCTCCCGATCCAGGTGAACGCAGAAGGACGTGGTGATTCCTCCCGAGTGGTAACCAGAATGAATACCATGACGGTGCGTTGGTCAAGCCGTAGAAATGTATAAAAACCTTATGAATCAATGAGTTAAGAGTATGCTGCTGGCATACCCTTAACGCTAAGCGCTTGTCCTATCAGGCATTTTTCGTGGCTGAGATGGCGGAATGTGTCAAAAGCAATTCGCGAAATTTTTTTTATCTGAGGCAGGGCCGGAGGGGTTTACGAGGCGGATCATTTTTTATCTCCGGTCTTGATGCGAATGGTCGTCCTCTCGCGTAGAACGTGCATCTCTCCGCACTTGGTTTTGATGAGGGAATCTGGCGTGCAGAGCTTTTGGTAGATGTCATGAGGGATCTGCGCATACCCCTCAGTCGTGGTGGTATACGAGTGGCCATGCCCTATCGAAAGCATTCCCAGGCGCTGGAAATAATCCTCTCCAAGATCAGGGCTTGTGAGCAGAAGGTACGCAGAACCATGTCGGAACTTGTGTGCTGAGATCTTTCGCGTGATCTTGCGTGACTTTCGCGCCCGCTTGGAGAGGCGCTCAAACAGCTTTTCAACGCTCTTAGTGGTGTAAGGCTTCCCATGTGAGTTGAAGAAAGCAGGCGTCTCTTTCGGGTCTCTGATGCGCTGGCTATAGCGGTGGTACAGCGGCGTCTTGTGGTAGTTCTCGATGCGTTCCAGTGTCGTCCTGCTGACGAGCGTTATCCTTGGGACTATTTGATTTTTTTTGCCCTTGCTGCCTTGGACATGCAAGGGGCTGTAGTCCGCATTCACCGGTATGTTGCACTCAGCGGAAACATACTGGAGCTTCTGGTACTCAAGCGCATCGCGAATGTGCTGAAGCGTTATGCGGGGAACCTCAGACTCTCGAATGCCCGAGTCGTAAATCAGCTGCAGCATGCACCTCTCACGTTCTGATTTTGTATGCAGGATCATCTGTTCAAGCTCAAGCATGCTGCATGGCTGAACGATTGCTTTGATATTCGCCTTACCTGTTCGAATCGGCCCGTGCTCATAAGGATTGTCAGTCCGGAGCGGAGGCTTACCATTCAGGCTGATGCACAGATGGTGGCTGAAGAAATGGTTGTAGGCGGCATCTCGGCCTTGCACCGTTTTGGGAGCAAGGCCCGCACCATCCAGGCGACCCAAGTACACCTCTAGGCTACCTAACCCGATACTCAGCAGGAGATCGTCTCGGCGGGAGTTCTCGTACTCGGGTTTGGTCTTCTGGTCTTGAAGTAGGTACGAAATACGCCTGGCATAGGACAGAACGGTTTTGTCTGCCTTTGAGACGTTCCGGTAGTTCCGGCACAGATAGGAGGACACCAGAGGGAGGAGCTGTTCATCGTCATCAATCAGCCCGCACCCAGTTACCTTCACGGATGGTTCACTGCCTTCTGGCTGAGCTAGGAACTGTTCTCGGTATTTGCCATTGGCAAGGATGGAATTGCTTAGGTCAAGATCTCTGTCTCGCACCGCAATCACTTTCATATTCTGAGGCCCTGCACATCGACTCAGGAAGGTCGGTGGGAAGTATGGCTCATGGCTCAGATTCTGGAGGGGGTGAAGCTAAGGGCTATCGGATTGTGCAGTTCAGTGTAGGGGGGTAGAAATCACCGCTTCGGCGGCGTGGTCGGTACCGATCACCAGCCCTGCGCGCGCGCCGGCGATGGTGTATTGGGCCACCATGCGCGTGCGTGCCTTGACGTTGCCTACCACGAAGTCCACCAGCGCCGGCGAGCCGCTTTTCAATTCCACCACTTCAGCCGCCAAGGCGCGCACTGCCGGGGCGATGTCCACGGTGTGCACTTCGTCGGCCTTGATCACGTCCAGGCAGGCCTGGGCGTCATGTTCATCATGCTGCACCTGGTACGGCAGGCGAACGGCAATGAAGGTATAAGCCTGGTCACCGGTTTCGGCGCGCAGTTCGTTGATGGCGCGCTGGGCGAGCAGGGCGGCGGTCAGCGAGTCGACCCCGCCGCTGATGCCCAGTACCAGGGTCTTGAGCCGGGCGTTGGCCAGGCAGTCCTTGATGAACGCCACGCGCCGGGCAACTTCTGCCTCGAGCGCGGCCGCGTCGGCGAACGGCGGCTGGACCTTCAGCGCCTGGGCAATTTCTTGCTGAACCGCTTGCATGGGTTACTCCTTGCTGGGGACTTTGAATACGTGACGCATGTAGGCAACGAAGTTGGCGTCGCGGCACTGGGTCTTGGCCGCTTCGTCGGAAATCTTGGCCACCGGTGCGCCGTTGCAATCGGTCATTTTAAGCACGATGCTCATGGGGACCACACCCGGTATGTCGCAGGTCAGGTTGGTACCGATGCCAAAGCTGACGTTGATGCGCCCGCGCAGGGCCCGGAAGATTTCCAGCGAGCGGGTAAGGTTGAGGCTGTCGGAAAACACCAGGGTCTTGGTCATCGGGTCGATACCCAGTTTCTGGTAATGGGCGATCGCTTTTTCGGCCCAGGCCACCGGCTCGCCGGAGTCGTGGCGCAAGCCATCGAACAGCTTGGCGAAGTACAGGTCGAAATCGCCGAGGAAGGCATCCATGGTGATGCAGTCGGTCAGGGCGATACCGAGCAGGCCGCGGTACTCGCGCACCCAGCAGTCCAGCGCGGCGATCTGGCTGTCGATCAGCCGCGGGCCCAACTGCTGGTGCGCCATGATCCACTCGTGGGCCATGGTGCCCAGCGGCTTGATATCCAGTTTCCATGCCAGGTCGACGTTGCTGGTGCCGACGAAACGGCCAGGGAAGTCGTCGCGCAGTACCCGGACCACTTCCTCCTGCACGCGGCTGGAAAAGCGCCGGCGGGTGCCAAAGTCGGCTACCTGCAGTTCGGCCAGTTCGTCGTCGCTGGCGTGGGCGCGCAGCCAGTCGAACTTGCGGTACAGCTGGTCGCGTGCCTCGGCCAGGCGCATATGCGGGTGCAGGTGGCGGTTGCGCACTTCGCTGATGATCGCCAGCAAAGGCACTTCGAACAGGATCACATGCAGCCAAGGGCCTTTGAGGCGCAGGAACAGCTGATCGTGCTCGATGCCAAGGTGCACATAGCGCAGGTTGAAGCGAAACAGCCGCAAAAACCGTAGGAAGTCGGGCTTGAGGAAACTGATGCGCTCCAGAAAACCCAGCTGGCCATCATCGAGCGTGAGGTCGTTGAGCACCTCCAGCTGGTGGCGGATTTCGCCTAGATACGGCCGCAAGTCCTCGCCGTTGCGGCAGCGGAATTCCCATTCGACGTCGGCGTCCGGGTAGTTGTGCAGCACACCCTGCATCATGGTGAGTTTGTAGAAATCGGTGTCGAGCAGGTTGTGCACGATGCGCTCGGCGAATGCGCTCTCGCTCATCAAAGGGGCTCCGGAGGCGGCGAATGGGGGACATTGTGCCAGCCTTTTCGGCCTTGTTGTGTCTGCGCTGGCCTGTTCGCGGGTGAACCCGCTCCTGCAGGGCCGCGTATCTGCCAAATCCGCGTATTTTTCGGTGCGCCCGCCAGCCTTGAAACGGTGCTGCCTGTAGCAGTCGCGCACCACGGGTGTGCAATTCGGTGACGTATGCTGTTACAGGCCGGTTGCACGTAAACACATGGCAGGGTTGCAATGATGGCACATAGTGGTTGCTCCTTGTCTGTACGGGTGGTGGCGCCCGGCGCGTGGCAGACGGTTGCACGCTCAATAAAGAAAAGGCCGTCGGTCGCCTCTATGTGCCGATGGTGGTGTGATTTTCCGTAAGACAAAACCGATGGCACGGCCCTTGCTCTGAGCATTGGGCTGAGAAGTTGTAGTGCCAACCAAAAAAACTCTAGGAGCACCACCTCATGTCGCAGACGTTTTACAAGAAAGGTTTCCTGGCGCTTGCCGTAGCCACGGCACTGGGTGTTTCTTCGTATGTCCAGGCCGACGTCAAGATCGGCGTAGCGGGGCCGATGACCGGAGCCAACGCAGCGTTCGGCGAGCAGTACATGAAAGGTGCGCAAGCTGCGGCCGACAAGATCAACGCCGCGGGTGGCGTGAATGGCGAGAAAATCGTGCTGGTCAAAGGCGATGACGCCTGCGAACCGAAACAGGCCGTTGCCGTAGCCAACCGCCTGGTCGACCAGGACAAGGTGATCGGGGTGGTCGGCCACTTCTGTTCGTCCAATACCATCCCGGCCTCCGAGGTGTATGACGAGGCCGGCGTGATCGCCATCACGCCCGGTTCGACCAACCCACAGGTCACCGAGCGCGGCCTGAGTGCCATGTTCCGCATGTGTGGCCGTGACGACCAGCAGGGCGTGGTCGCCGGCGACTACATTGTCGACGTGCTCAAGGGCAAGAAAGTCGCGGTGCTGCACGACAAGGACACCTACGGCCAAGGCCTGGCTGATGCCACCAAGGCACAGCTGGAAAAACGCGGCGTCAAGCCTGTGTTGTACGAAGGCCTGACCCGTGGCGAGAAAGACTTCAGCGCCGTGGTCACCAAGATCCGTGCTGCCGGTGCCGATGTGGTCTACTTCGGCGGCCTGCACCCGGAAGCCGGCCCGCTGGTGCGTCAACTGCGCGAACAGGGCCTGAAGGACGTCAAGTTCATGTCGGATGATGGCATCGTCACCGACGAGCTGGTGTCTACCGCTGGCGGTGCGCAGTACGTCGATGGCGTGTACATGACCTTTGGCGCCGACCCGCGCCTGCTGCCAGACAGCAAGGCCGTGGTCGAGGAGTTCCGCAAGGCGGGCACCGAACCGGAAGGCTACACCCTGTACGCCTACGCCTCGCTGCAGGCGCTCGCCGCCGCCTTCAACGGCGCCAAGTCGAACAAGGGCGAAGACGCTGCCAAGTGGCTCAAGGCCAACCCGGTGCAGACCGTCATGGGCGAAAAGAAGTGGGACAGCAAGGGCGACCTGACCGTGTCCGACTACGTGGTCTACCAGTGGGACAAGGACGGCAAGTACCACCAGCTGGACAAACAAAAATAATAACGGCCACCCGCCCGGGTTGCGCATGCGCCCGGGCCTGAGCCCCTGCGGTACCTGTCCTTATTCGGAGACCTGCACGGTCGTGCACTGCTGGGGCCGCATTGTCCGTGGCCTTGCGTGGTCGGCATGCGTGCAGTCTCGCTCAGTGAGATTGCGTTATGGATGGTATTTTCCTGCAGCAACTGGTCAACGGCCTGACCCTCGGGTCGGTCTATGGCCTGATCGCCATCGGCTACACAATGGTCTATGGCATTATCGGCATGATCAACTTCGCGCACGGCGAGGTGTATATGATTTCCGCCTACCTGGCGGCGATCAGCCTGGCATTGCTGGCCTATTTTGGCGTCGAGTCGTTTCCCCTGCTGATGCTGGGCACGCTGTTGTTCACCATCGTCGTCACGGGGGTGTACGGCTTCACCATCGAGCGCATCGCCTACAAGCCGCTGCGTAACTCTACCCGCCTGGCACCGCTGATCAGCGCCATCGGCATTTCGCTGATCCTGCAGAACTACGCACAGATCAGCCAGGGCGCTCGCCAACAAGGCGTGCCAACCCTGCTCGAAGGCGCCATGCGCATCGATGTCGGCACCGGCTTCGTGCAACTGACCTACACCAAGATCTTCATCCTGGTGGCGGCATTTGTCGGCATGGGCCTGCTGACCTACGTCATCAAGTACACCAAGCTCGGCCGCATGTGTCGCGCTACCCAGCAAGACCGCAAGATGGCCTCGATTCTGGGCATCAACACCGACCGGGTCATTTCCTACGTATTCGTCATTGGTGCAGTGATGGCCGCCCTGGCAGGCGTGCTGATCACCATGAACTACGGCACCTTCGACTTCTATGCCGGCTTCATCATCGGTATCAAGGCATTCACCGCCGCAGTGCTCGGTGGCATTGGCTCCTTGCCGGGCGCCATGCTCGGCGGAATCATCCTGGGGATCTCCGAATCGCTGTTCTCCGGCCTGATCAACTCCGACTACAAGGACGTGTTCAGCTTCTCGCTGCTGGTGATGATCCTTATCTTCCGCCCACAAGGCCTGCTGGGTCGCCCGCTCGTGGCTAAGGTGTGAACATGTCGATTGCCAAAATTGCTTCTGCCTCTGAAACCAGAGGTTTCGATATCAAACGCAGCCTGCTCGAAACCCTCGTCGCCGGCCTGCTGGCGCTGATCGTGTTCGGCCCGATCGTCGGCGTGGTGCTCGACGGTTATACCTTCAACGCCGAACCCCGCCGCGTGGCCTGGCTGGTAGGTGGCGTGATGCTCGGGCGTTTCCTGCTCAGCCTGTATGTGCAGACCGCCGCCGGCCGGCGCATGCTCGAAGGCTTCGACAGCGGTGGCTCGGGCGTGCATGTGCGGGCGCCGAACTATGTGTCGCGGCTGCGCTACATCATCCCGGCGCTGATCGTGATTGCCATCGTCTTCCCGATCTTCGCCAACAAGTACCTGCTGACCGTGGTCATCCTCGGCCTGATCTATGTGCTGCTGGGCCTGGGCCTGAACATCGTGGTCGGCCTGGCCGGCCTGCTCGACCTGGGGTACGTGGCCTTCTACGCCATTGGCGCCTACGGCCTCGCACTGGGTTACCAATACCTTGGCCTGGGCTTCTGGAGTGTGTTACCGCTGGCAGCCATTGCGGCGGCCCTTGCCGGGTGCATTCTGGGCTTCCCGGTGCTGCGCATGCACGGTGACTACCTGGCAATCGTGACCCTGGGCTTTGGCGAGATCATTCGCCTGGTGCTGAACAACTGGCTGTCGTTTACCGGCGGCCCCAACGGCATGCCGGCGCCGTCGCCGACCTTCCTGGGCCTGGAGTTCGGCCGCCGGGCCAAGGACGGTGGGGTGCCCATCCATGAGTTCTTCGGCTTTGCCTACAACCCCAACCTCAAGTTCGTGTTCATTTATGCGGTGCTGTTCATGGTCGTGCTGGCCGTGCTCTACATCAAGCACCGCTTGACCCGCATGCCCGTCGGCCGGGCCTGGGAAGCGCTTCGCGAAGACGAGATCGCCTGCCGTTCGATGGGCCTGAACCACGTGCTGGTCAAGCTCTCGGCCTTCACCCTGGGCGCCTCCACTGCGGGTTTGGCCGGCGTGTTCTTCGCCACGTACCAAGGCTTCGTCAACCCCTCGTCGTTCACCTTCTTCGAGTCGGCGTTGATTCTCGCCATCGTCGTGCTGGGTGGCATGGGCTCCACCGTGGGCGTCGTCATTGCAGCCTTCGTGCTGACCGTGGCGCCCGAGTTGCTGCGCAGCTTCTCCGAGTACCGGGTGCTGCTGTTCGGCGTACTGATGGTGTTGATGATGATCTGGCGACCGCGGGGGCTGATCCGCATCAGCCGTACCGGTGTGACCCCGCGTAAAGGAGTGGCGCCATGAGCGACGAAATCATTCTGTCGGTCGACAACCTGATGATGCAGTTCGGCGGCATCAAGGCGCTCAGCGACGTGAGCCTGAAGGTCAGGCGCAACCAGATCTTCGCCCTGATCGGCCCCAACGGCGCCGGCAAGACCACGGTGTTCAACTGCCTGACCGGTTTCTACAAGGCCAGCGGCGGGCGCATCGAACTGAACGTGCGCGGTAGCCACACGAATGTGATCCAGCTGCTGGGCGAGCGTTTCCAGGCGGCCGACTTCGTCTCGCCAGCACGCTTTGCCAGCCGCCTGTACTACAAGATGTTCGGCGGCACCCACCTGGTCAACCGCGCCGGCCTGGCGCGCACCTTCCAGAACATCCGGCTGTTCAAGGAAATGTCGGTGGTGGAGAACCTGCTGGTGGCCCAGCACATGTGGGTCAACCGCAACCTGCTGGCGGGGGTATTCAATACCAAGGCATACCGCAAGGCCGAAAGCGATGCGCTGGACCACGCCTTCTACTGGCTGGAGGTGGTCGACCTGGTCGACTGCGCCAACCGCCTGGCCGGTGAGCTGTCGTATGGCCAGCAGCGCCGCCTGGAAATCGCTCGCGCCATGTGCACGCGACCGAAAATCATCTGCCTGGACGAACCGGCGGCGGGCTTGAACCCGCAGGAAACCGAGGCACTTAGCCAGATGATTCGCGTGCTGCGTGACGAGCACGACATCACCGTGGTGCTGATCGAACACGACATGGGCATGGTCATGAGCATTTCCGACCATATCGTGGTACTGGACCACGGCAACGTGATTGCCGAGGGGGCGCCACAGGACATCCGCAACAACCCGACGGTGATCGCTGCCTACCTGGGTGCAGACGAAGAGGAACTGGTATGAGTGCACCCATTCTCGAGCTGAAGGACCTGGACGTGTTCTATGGGCCGATCCAGGCGCTGAAAAAGGTATCGATGCACATCAACGAAGGCGAGACGGTCAGCCTTATCGGCGCCAACGGGGCCGGCAAGTCGACCCTGCTGATGTCGATATTC
Organism: Pseudomonas sp. p99-361; assembly: GCF_003935475.1. NCBI lineage: Bacteria > Pseudomonadati > Pseudomonadota > Gammaproteobacteria > Pseudomonadales > Pseudomonadaceae > Pseudomonas > Pseudomonas sp. p99-361. The sequence goes on from NZ_RHQO01000066.1 coordinate 19,044, forward strand.
GGGCAGCCGCGGGCGGCTTCTGGGCAGATCGTCTACCGTGGCACCGACATTACCCGCAAGTCATCGCACTACATTGCTTCCAACGGCATCGCCCAGTCGCCGGAAGGGCGCCGGGTATTCCCCGACATGAGCGTCGAGGAAAACCTGATGATGGGGACCATCCCCATTGGCGACAAGCATGCCGACGAAGACATGCAGCGCATGTACGAACTCTTCCCGCGCCTAAAAGAGCGGCGTAACCAGCGGGCCATGACCATGTCCGGTGGCGAGCAGCAGATGCTGGCGATTGCCCGGGCGCTGATGAGCCGGCCAAAATTGCTGTTGCTGGACGAGCCCTCGCTGGGGTTGGCACCCATCGTGGTCAAGCAGATCTTCTCGACCCTGCGGGAACTGGCGAAGACCGGCATGACCATTTTCCTGGTGGAGCAGAACGCCAACCACGCCCTGAAACTGTCGGACCGTGCCTACGTGATGGTCAACGGGCAAATTCGCATGACCGGGACTGGGCAAGAGTTGTTGGTCAACGAAGAAGTGCGCAGCGCTTACCTGGGTGGGCATTAGTTCCCCCTAGGGGCCGCGATCCATGCCCGGTCGCGGTCCCCTGTAGGAGCGGCCTTGTGTCGCGATGGGCTGCAACGCAGCCCCCTTCCCATGTGGACAACTCAACCTAACCGGGCCCTCAACCCGTTCACCCACAGCTACCCAACCCCGCTTCCCGCAAGCCAAATCTTTTCCACCGATAATGTGGAACCGCCTGTGGAAAACATGGTGGTATCCCCCTCCAACCCAACACCATCAAGCCCTACAGCGGCATGATCATTTTTTGATCAGTGCACCCCTGTGGATTGTTTTTCCAGGCAAATCACGTCATTCCAACCACTCCCAGCACTGCGCAAATTCTGTGGATAACTCTGTGTAAAAGCCTTGGACACCCCGCTACAGGCGGCATGCTTGAAAGCTTTCGCCACCACTGAAAAGAATGCCGCCGACCACGACGGGCTGAAAGGGTTCCGCCGTACAGCGAAGTTGCCCCCAATCCGTGGGGAAAGCCCTGTGGATAACATGCGCATAGCTGGCGCGGAGGCTTCTGCCACAAGGGTTTGCCGCACATGAACAAAAAATGACCAGCTGCCTTTTCGGCTTGCCGCCAGCGTTGGCCACGGGCATGCTGCAAAACTGCCATGACCACCCACTGCGAGGAACAGAGCATGTCATCCACCGTATTCATCACTGGCGCCACGTCGGGTTTCGGCGAGGCCACAGCCCGCCGTTTCGCCGAAGCCGGCTGGAAGCTGGTGCTAACCGGTCGTCGCAAGGAGCGCCTGGACGCCTTGTGCGCCGAGCTTTCTGCCAAGACCGAAGTACATGGCCTGGTACTCGATGTGCGTGACCGCAAAGCCATGGAGCAGGCCATTGCCAGCCTGCCAGCCGGCTTCGACAAGCTGCAGGGCCTGGTCAACAACGCCGGCCTGGCGCTGGGCGTGGATGCGGCGCAGAACTGCAGCCTGGACGACTGGGAAACCATGGTCGACACCAACATCAAGGGCTTGATGTACACCACCCGCCTGCTGCTGCCACGGTTGATTGCCCATGGCCGTGGGGCGTCGATCCTCAACGTCGGTTCGGTGGCCGGCAACTATCCGTACCCGGGCAGCAACGTGTATGGCGGCACCAAGGCCTTTGTCGGGCAGTTCTCGCTGAGCCTGCGCTGCGACCTGCGTGGCACAGGTGTGCGCGTGAGCAACATCGAGCCGGGCCTGTGCGAAAGTGAATTTTCGCTGGTACGGTTCGGTGGTGACCAGGCCAAGTATGACGCCACCTACGCAGGCGCCGAGCCTATCCAGCCGCAGGACATTGCCGAGACCATCTTCTGGATCCTCAACCAGCCCGCGCACATCAACATCAACAGCCTTGAGCTGATGCCGGTGAGCCAGGACTGGGCCGGGTTCTCGATCGACCGGTCGGTCAAGGGCTGAGCGAGGGCCGCTCGGCGGCCACAACCGCGAAGGCTTCAGCTCAGGCGCTGCAAGCCTTCCAGGCAAGTTGCCAGGTGGTAGGGCGTAGTCGAAGGCATGTCATGCCGGCTGACGGCACCCTCGCCATCCCGGCATTCGTACCAGCCAGCCTCGCGCAGGAACCGCGCTTCCAGCACCTGCAACTGTTCAGGCAACCTGGCTTCACCGCCAGCGCGCAGCACCAGCGCACGCAGGTACTCCGCCTGTGCCCAGATGCGCTGGGTGGCGTCCAGCACCTGGCCGTCCACGCCCAGCATGGCGAGCACTGCGCCACCCTGCACCCCTTGTTGTTCGGCGTAGCTGAACGCCCGGTCGATCGAGGCATGCAGCGGCGTATCTCGCAGCAGCGGGGAGGTGTGCAACAGGTAGAACCATTCGAACTGGTGGCCAGGCTCGTACCAGTTATCCACAGCCCCGCGCGGTTTCTCCAGCATCAGCCCATGGGCCGGTTCGACGAAATGCGCCTGGAGTGCTGCACACAGTTGCAGCAGTGACTGCCGGGTATGTTCGTCGTCGCGAACAGCCAGTACCTGCAGGAAGGCCTCGGCCAGGTGCATCTGTGGATTCTGCAGGGGCCCGCTGCCCAGGTCTGCCCAATCCTCGCCCAGGCTTGCTTCGTACAGACCATCGTCCCTGGCGAACTGCTGGTCGATGATGTCGAGGCCGGCATTGAGTGTGGATTCCACCAGGCTTTCGCCGACCTTGCCCCAGTAGTGCGCGCAGGCAAAGACGATGAAGGCGTGGGTATACAGGTCCTTGCGCCGGTCCAGCGGGTTGCCCTGGGCATCGATGCTGTAGAACCAGCCCCCGTGCTCCGCGTCGTGAAAGTGCTTCTGCAACGAGCGGAACAGCGCGGCTGCACGCTCGGCGGCGCCCGGTTGTTCGATGCGGCTGCTGAACAGGTACAGCTGGCGGGCGCAGGCCATGGCCCGGTAGCGCTGTACCGGTAACGGCCGGTGCTGGGCGTCGAGGGCTTCGTAGGGCAGTGCCATGTCGGCATTCCAGCCAGGGCCTTGCCACATTGGCACGATGCGCTCGGCGAAGTGCTGGTTGAAACGGGCCAGTGCGGGCAGGGTAGGGCGGGGGTCGGACATGTCGGCGCTCGTGGCTGTCGGGCAGGGCGCCATGGTAGCAGAAGTGGGGTTTTCGGTAGCCGGCGGTGCGCTTGCCCGGCTGGCCGGGCGGGGTTGAGCGAAAGGCGATCAGCCCGGGTTGCCTAACCCTTGCCAATGCCGCGCCCCGACGAAGATGAAGCGCAACTGCTGGGTGATCTTTTCCTGCGGTGACAGGGCCTGTGGATAACCCGCTTCTGGGCTGTCGATCAGCTCGGGCAGGGTGGCGAACACCGTTTTCACCACAAGGTCGGCCATCACTGTCAGCGCCGCGCTGTCCAGGTGCTGCCAGCGTTTCATGCGCGCAAGGTCGGTGGCCAGGTCGTCGCTTATGTTCTGACGCAGGCGGGCAATGGCCTGGCGCACCGGCTGTGACCCACCATACTGTTCCCGCGCCAGGAACAGAAACAGCGCGCGGTGGGCGGCGACTACATCGAGAAAGATGCGCACCGAGGCGTCGGTGATGCCGCCCAGCTCGAATTCGTTGTGACGGACCAGGCGAATGGTCTGGCGGAAGGTAGTATCGATCTCGGCTACCAGGGCCAGGCCCAGGGCGTCCATATCCGGGAAATGCCGGTAAAAGCCGGTTGGCACGATGCCGGCTGTCTTCGCCACTTCGCGCAGGCTGATGCTGCCAAAGCCCCGGCCACTTTCCATGAGCTGGCAGGCGGCATCGAGCAGGGCCTGGCGAGTCTGTAGCTTCTGTTCGGCGCGCGGCAGCATGGTGCGGGCTTCTGTGACGGTAAGGCTGGGCACTCTAGTTAAAAAAACGAAGCCCGGTCAATGACCGGGCTGGGAGGGGAGCAAGCGGTGTGACACAGGTTGTTCTTTTCAGCCATGGCAATCAGCTCACGTGGCTGATTGCAACCAGGCGATCCGAACCACCTTCGGCCACGCGGCCGGACTGTTCGATGAGGCGATCCGAACCACCTTCGGCCACGCGGCCGGACTGTTCGATGAGGCGATCCGAGCCACCTTCGGCTACGCGGCCGGACTGTTCGATGAGGCGATCCGAGCCACCTTCGGCCACGCGGCCGGACTGTTCGATGAGGCGGTCCGAGCCACCTTCGGCCACGCGGCCGGATTGTTCGATCAGGCGGTCCGAGCCACCTTCGGCGACTGTTTTCAGCGGTTGGGCAATTTCGACAGCGCTCGAACGCGATTCCGCAGTGAGGTGTTGTTCAGCGGCTGGCAGGGCAAAGGCGTTGGCGGCCAGGATGGACAGGGTCAGGGTCAGCAGTTGGCGTTTCATGATTCGGTGCTCCTTTCGGGGGCTGGAAAGTGGATACGAAGCCAATGCTACGCCGGGTAACGCCAGAGAGAAGTTCATACGGGTAATGGTAACAATCGACCATATTGATAGAGCTCGGCGACCGCTCTGTTAAGCGCCTTGCAGGCTCGTTGATGCCAAAATGCCGAGGCTGTTGTGGGGTAACATGAGCGCCGCCGCGCCACGATTTGCTGAGCGAATGGCCAGGAAAAACTTCGCTAAGATGACGCTACCGATAAAACCCCACGGGTTTTCGTCAGTCCCAGATACTAAGTGCCACCGCCGCGCCTGTTTCGAGCCCCGCAAGGAGAATCACGCAATGACGCGTCCCGCCAGAATCCTCGTCTGGACCCTCGCCACCCTGCTCACGCTGCTGGCAATACTGGTAGTGGTGATCGCCACCTTCGACTGGAACCGCGTCAAGCCGTTGCTCAACGAGAAGGTGTCCGAGGCCTTGCATCGGCCGTTCGCAATCAACGGCAACCTCGCCGTGCATTGGCGTACCGAGCCAGAAGAAGGCGGTTGGCGTGCCTGGGTGCCATGGCCGCACTTCACCGCCGAAGACCTCACCCTGGGCAACCCTGAGTGGTTGCGGGAGCCGAAGATGGTGGGCCTGGAGCGCGTAGAGTTCCGCCTGGCGCCACTTGCGCTATTGGTGCAGAAGATCAGCATCCCGCGCATCAACCTGACCAAGCCCACGGCCAGCCTGACCCGGTTGGCAGATGGCCGGGCCAACTGGACATTCGATTTCGGGGCGAAGGACGAAAACGAGGCACCTTCCAAATGGCAGTTGGACATTGGTGCCATCGGCTTTGACCAAGGCAATGTCAGCTTCGACGACCAGACCTTGAAAACCCGCATGAAGGTGCAGGTTGACCCATTGGGCAAGCCAATCCCTTTCAGCGAAATCGTTGGCAAGGCCAGCGCTGAAAAAGCCGGCGGAGCGCAGGATTACGCCTTTGCTTTTAAGGCCCAGGGTCGCTACAAGGGGCAGCCGGTGTCTGGCACCGGCAAGATCGGTGGCCTGCTGGCGCTGCAGGACGCCACCCAGCCGTTCCCGTTGCAGGCCGACGTGCGCATTGCCGATACGCACGTGGTACTTGCCGGCACCCTGACCGACCCACGCAACCTGGGTGCCCTTGACCTGCGCCTGCGCCTGTCGGGCGCCAGCCTGGGCAACCTCTACCCTTTGACGGGGGTGACCTTGCCCGACACCCCGGCCTATTCCACAGACGGCCGGCTCAGCGCCAACCTGCATGCAGCCGAAGGTGCGCGTTTCAAGTACGAGGGTTTCAACGGCAAGATCGGCGACAGCGACATCCACGGCGACCTGGCCTTCGTCGCCAGCCAGCCACGGCCCAAGCTGACGGGCAAGCTGGTGTCCAACCAGCTGCTGTTCAAGGACCTGGCGCCGCTGATCGGCGCTGACTCCAATGCCGAGCAGAAGGCCCGTGGCGGGGCCAGCAAGCAACCGGCCGGCAAGGTGCTGCCGGTGGAAGAGTTCCGCACCGATCGCTGGCGCGCCATGGACGCCGACGTCACCTTTGCCGGCAAGCGCATCGTGCACAGTGCACAACTGCCGTTCAACGACCTGGCGGCGCACGTGATTCTCGATGACGGGCTGCTACGCCTGGAGCCGCTGCGGTTTGGCGTGGCCGGTGGCAACCTGGCCTCCAACATTCGTCTGGATGGGCGCAGCGTGCCGCTGCAAGGGCGGGCACAGTTGACCGCCCGGGGCTTCAAGCTCAAGCAATTGTTCCCCGGTTTCGCCCCCATGCAGACCAGTTTTGGTGAGCTCAATGGCGATGCCGATATCAGTGGCCGTGGCAATTCCGTCGCTGCCCTGCTAGGCACGGCCAATGGCGACCTGCGCATGTTGGTCAACGATGGCGCCATCAGCCGCAGCCTGATGGAGATTGCGGGTTTGAACGTGGGCAACTATGTGGTCGGCAAGCTGTTTGGCGATGAGGACGTGCAGATCAACTGCGCGGCGGCCGATGTTGGCATCAAGGACGGCTTGGCCTCGACCCGGCTGTTCATCTTCGACACCGAGAACGCGATCATCTATATCAATGGCACGGCGAATTTTGCCAGTGAGCAGTTGGACCTGAAGATCACCCCTGAATCGAAAGGGCTGCGGCTGTTCTCGCTGCGTTCGCCGCTGTATGTACGCGGGCCATTTGCCAAACCCAATGCGGGTGTACAGGCGGTGCCACTGGCGTTGCGCGGTGCGGGCATGGTGGCGTTGGGGGTTGTGGCAGGGCCTGCAGCCGGTTTGCTGGCGCTGATTGCACCCAGCAGTGGCGATGATCCGAACCAGTGCACACCGTTGTTGCAGCAGATGAAGGCGGGCAAGGCACCCGCTGCGGTGAAAGGGCGTAAATAGCAGATAGCTGTGTTGCCGGCCATTGCCACCCGCGGGCGCTGTTGGAGGTGCGGGTTTACCCGCGATTGCGGTAGCGGAGGCGACGGTGAATGGCCAGGAGCTAGCCGCCGGTAGGCCCGGCCTCTTCGCGGGTGAACCCGCCCTTACAAGGGGCGCTAAGCGCCTAATGCCAGTCAGTTAAGTAATTTGGGGCCGCTTTGCGACCCTTCGCGGGCACGCCCGCTCCCACAGGTGATCGCGCA
>NZ_RHQO01000067.1:0-25401 GCF_003935475.1 Pseudomonas sp. p99-361
GAACCATAGAATCTCCCACAGGTACTGCACAACCTTCAGGGCTGGCGCTTTCCCTGTGGGAGCCGGCTTGCCGGCGACAGGGCCTGGCCTGCTCAAGGTCAATCCCGCTTCGCTTGCCACCCGCTATGCTTGTTACATGGCCCCACTGCAAAAGGATTGCTGTCCATGTCCCCGTTTTTGTCCCTGTTCGTGCCGGTTTTTCTGTTCCTGCTGTTGCTGACCGTTGGCTTCAGCATGCGCGAACGCAGTATCGGTGTGCTGATGATGTGGATCGGCACCTTGGGCATCTTTGGCCTAACCTGCTGGAAGATCCTCGAGAAACTGCCGACATAAACCTCTACACTCGGGCAATCGTTTGACCTGAGGTAGATTTGCCAGTGCCTGCCCTTCTGCGTTTCCTGTCCCTACTGTTCTTGCTGTTCATCACCCCGGTGCAGGCAGCGGGCCTGCCCGGCCTGCTGGGCAGCAGCGCGCCCGCGCAGCCGGAGGCCACCGAGCCACTGGGCAAGTCGCTGGACGAGGTGATCAAGAACCTCGAGAACGACCAGCAACGGGCCAAGCTGCTGGCCGACCTGAAAAAACTGCGCGATGCCACCCGGCAAACTCAGCCCAGTGTCGAGCAAGGTGTGCTCGGCCTGATCGGCGGTGCGCTGAGTGACTTCGAAAAACAGTTCAGCGGCGATGCCAGCCCTTTCCACCGCTGGGCGGCGGAAATCGAACAGGCCCAGGTCGAGCTGACCGAACTGATGGTGCCGGTGCACCAGTGGCCGGCCATCCTGTTCGGCTTTGCCGCGGTGATTGCCGTGTGGAGCCTGCTGGCCTACTTCTTCAACTGGGTCGGCCACCGCATACGCCTGCGGTTTGGCCTGAGTGAAGAACTGCCGCAACACCCACGCACCTGGGACCTGGTGCGCTTTGCCTTGCGCAAGCTGGGCCCCTGGCTGGTGGCGCTGGTGTTCACCGTGTACCTGAGCTTCGTGCTGCCGCCGTCACTGGGCAAATCGCTGGCCATGGTGCTGGCCTACGCGCTGGTGGTGGGCACCTGCTTCTCGGCGGTGTGCGTCATCGCCTTTTCGCTGCTCGACGGCCCGCACCGCCACCGTGCCCTGCATATCCTGCGGCACCAGGCGTTCCGGCCGCTGTGGCTGATCGGCAGCTTCGCCGCCTTTGGCGAGGCCATGAGCGACCCGCGCCTGCTGGTGGCGTTGGGTACCCACCTGGCGCATGCGCTGGCAACCCTGGCCAATGTGATTGCCGCCCTGTGTACCGGGCTGTTCATCCTGCGCTTCCGCCGGCCGATTGCCCACCTGATCCGCAACCAGCCGCTGTCCCGGCGCCTGACCCGGCGCACGCTCAGCGACACCATCGAGATCCTTGGCAGCTTCTGGTTCATTCCCGCACTGATCCTGGTGGCGATTTCACTGTTCGCCACCTTCGTTTCTGCCGGTGACACCAGCACCGCGCTGCGCCAGTCGCTGATGTGCACGGTGCTGGTGGTGGTGTGCATGGTGCTCAATGGCCTGGTGCGGCGGCATGCAGCCAACCCCAAGCGGGCGGCCAAGCGCCAGGCGGTATATGCCGAACGCCTGCGCAACTTTGGCTACCTGCTGGTGCACATCCTTATCTGGCTGCTGTTCATCGAGCTGGGCTTGCGCGTGTGGGGCCTGTCGATGATCACCTTCGCCGAGGGCGACGGTCACGACATCAGCGTGCGCCTGCTGGGGCTGGCCGGCACGCTGATCGTCGCCTGGCTGGTGTGGATTCTGGCCGACACCGCCGTGCACCATGCCTTGGTACGTTCGCGCCGGGGGCTGGCCAATGCCCGCGCGCAAACCATGATGCCTTTGATCCGCAACGTGATGTTCGTGGTCATCTTCATCATTGCCGTAATCGTGGCCCTGGCCAACATGGGCATGAACGTCACCCCGCTGCTGGCCGGTGCCGGCGTGATTGGCCTGGCCATCGGCTTTGGCGCGCAGTCGCTGGTGGCCGACCTGATCACCGGGCTGTTCATCATCATCGAAGACTCGCTGGCCATCGACGACTACGTGGATGTCGGCGGCCACCTGGGCACCGTCGAGGGGCTGACCATTCGCACCGTGCGCCTGCGCGATATCGACGGCATCGTGCACACCATTCCGTTCAGCGAAATCAAGAGCATCAAGAACTACTCGCGGGAGTTCGGTTACGCGATCTTCCGGGTGGCGATCCCGCACAGCATGAACATCGACCAGGCCATCACGCTGATTCGCGAAGTCGGGCAAAAGCTGCGCAACGACCCACTGATGCGCCGCAATATCTGGTCGCCGCTGGAGCTGCAGGGGGTGGAAAGCTTCGAGTCGGGTTCGGCGGTGTTGCGGGCACGGTTCAAGACCGCGCCGATCAAGCAATGGGAAGTGTCGCGGGCGTTCAACCTGGCGCTGAAGCGGCAGCTGGACGAGGCCGGGCTGGATCTGGCGACGCCACGGTTGTCGGTACAGGTGGTGACCGCTGGGGGTGGTGGGATGGCGGAAACCGGTTCCTCCAGTTAGCGCCTCTTCGCGGGCTTGCCCGCTCCCACAGGGTAATCACAGTGTTCAAGGCCTGTGCAGTACCTGTAGGAGCGGGCAAGCCCGCGAAGCAGCCAACACCCTAGCCCGCCTGAGCACGAATACGAATGGCATCATGCCGCCAATACTCCAGGTCACAGTCGATCAGGTGCCCATACTGGTCACTGTTGACCCGGGTAATGTGCAGCCCCGGGCTCCCCGCCGATACTTTCAACGCCCCCGCCGCTTCGACCGGCAATGCCGTGGGCAGGATCTCGAAACACACCTGCCCATACTCGATGCCATACACCCGCCCATAAATCTCGGTCAGCGACTGCGCCAGGTCGTGCTCGAGGATGTCCGGAAAATACCGGGGGGCGAGGTAGTGCTCGGCATACAACACTGCCCGCCCATCAATGCGCCGCAATCGGCAGATGCGCACCACACTGGACAACGCCGGCAACTGCAGGCGCGCGCAGATGGCTGCCGGGGCTGGCTGCAGCCGCGCCGACAGCAGCTCGGTGCTGGCCACGCGCCCTTGGGCGCGCACCATGGCATGGAAGTGGCTGCGTTCGATCAGGTCGTAGGTCAGGCGCTGCGGCGCCACAAACCAGCCGCGCCGCTCTTCGCGGTAGATCAGGCCCTGGGCTTCAAGCTGCACCAGCGCTTCACGCAGGGTAATGCGCGTGGTGCCGAACAGCTCGCTCAGCCGGCGCTCGGCCGGCAACTTGCCGCCCGGTTCCAGCAAGCCGTGCTCGATCTGCTCCTGCAGGGCATGGCAGATGGCTGTTACCGCACGCGGGGGCGTCGACTGCATCAAAAGGTTACCTATCTGGACTAGTCCAGCCCCATAAAGGGGCCTGTGAAGATTAGTGCAGCCTAGGCAGGGCTGATGAATATCCTGTGACAAGCGCCTGCCGCGACCCTTGCCAGAAACGCGCCAAGGCCGCCCGACCGGTTGAATTCCGTGGTCTACGCTTTAGTCGCAGGGCCGTTGCCGGTGTACCCCTACATCAAATTGTCACGCAAGCGGCCTACCTTGGCTCAAGGTTTGCTGACCTAGACCAACGGTCACCAGACAACCCCTTCACTCCTAACAACGATCGCTACAGGCACCCATACCAAGGAGCTTCGGATGAAAAAGTTGTTCATGGCGTCACTGCTCGGTTCGGCCATTACCCTGTGCACCTCGGCGCTGGCCGCCGGCCCTGACCTCAAGGCGCTGGAAGACGCCGCCCGCAAGGAAGGCACCATCAACAGCGTGGGCATGCCCGATGCCTGGGCCAACTGGAAAGGCACCTGGGAAGACCTGGCCAGCAAATATGGCCTCAAGCACAGCGACACCGACATGAGCTCGGCGCAGGAGCTGGCCAAGTTCGAGGCCGAGAAAGACAACGCCAGCGCCGATATCGGTGACGTGGGCGCCGCCTTCGGCCCGATTGCAGTGGCCAAGGGTGTCAGCCAGCCGTACAAGCCCAGCACCTGGGACCAGGTGCCGGCATGGGCCAAGGATGAAGACGGCCACTGGGCACTGGCCTATACCGGCACCATCGCCTTCATCATCAACAAGGATCTGGTCAAGGAAGGCGAACGCCCGAAAACCTGGCACGACCTGGAGAAAGGCAAGTACAAGGTCGCTATCGGTGACGTGAGTACCGCTGCCCAGGCGGCCAATGGCGTGTTGGCCGCGGCGATCGCTTACAAGGGTGACGAGAGCAACCTGGCCCCAGGCCTGCAACTGTTTACCAAGCTGGCCCAGCAGAAACGCCTGTCCCTGGCGAACCCGACCATCCAGACCCTTGAAAAGGGTGAAGTTGAAGTGGGCGTGGTATGGGACTTCAACGGCCTGAGCTACCGCGAGCAGATCGACCCCAAGCGTTTTGAAGTGCTGATCCCGGCCGACGGCTCGGTGATTTCCGGCTACACCACCGTCATCAACAAATATGCCAAGCACCCCAACGCTGCCAAGCTGACCCGTGAATACATCTTCAGCGACGCCGGGCAGATCAACCTGGCCAAGGGGCATGCACGGCCGATCCGGGCCGAGCACATGAAGTTGCCGGAAGAAGTGCAGGCCAAACTGCTGCCCAATGAGCAATACAGTGCGGCCCAGCCGATCAAGAATGCCGAAGCCTGGGAAGCGACCTCGAAGAAGCTGCCGCAATTGTGGCAGGAGCAGGTGATCATCGAGATGGAATGAAGAAGCTTCAAGTAGCAAGCTGCAAGCTACAAGTGGAAGCCGGTGAGCGCCATGCCGGCTTCTTCTTGCAGCTTGCGGCTTGCAGCTTGCAACTTTCAGCTTTCAGCTAGAACCGCCTGCAGCTCATTGGGAGCCACCATGCAACACAACGTCATCCTGGTCCTGCTCGACGGCCTCAACTACCAGGTCGCCCACCATGCCATGGGCCACCTGCACGCTTATGTCGAGGCCGACCGCGCCGCGCTGTACCGCGTGGAATGCGAATTGCCATCGCTGTCACGGCCGTTGTACGAATGCATCCTCACCGGCGTAGCGCCCATCGACAGCGGTATCGTGCACAACGGCGTCAACCGCCTGTCCAACCAACGCAGCGTGTTCCACTACGCGCGCGAGGCCAACCTGGGCACGGCGGCAGCGGCCTATCACTGGATGAGCGAACTGTACAACCGCTCGCCTTTCGACCCGCAGCGCGACCGCCATACCCACGCCCCGAAGCTGCCGATCCAGCACGGGCTGTTCTATTGGGACGACCGTTACCCCGACTCACACCTGCTGGCCGACGGCGAGTACCTGCGCCGGCGGCACGCCCCGAACTTTCTGCTGTTGCACCCCATGAGCATCGATGATGTCGGCCACCACCATGGCCTGGACAGCAGCCAGTACCGCAATGCCGCGCGCAGCGTGGACATCCTGCTGGCCGACTACCTGCCAGGCTGGCTCGAAGAGGGCTACCAGGTACTGGTCACTGCCGACCACGGCATGAACAACGACCGCTCGCACAATGGCTTGCTCACCGAGGAACGCGAAGTGCCGCTGTTCGTCTTTGGCGAAGCCTTCAGCCTTGACCCGGCCGCCAAGCCACAGCAGACCGAGCTATGCGGCACCATCTGCGAGCTGCTGGGCGTGGCGCACGACAAAACGGTATGCAGGGAGTTGCTCAAGTGAACCGCAGCCGCTACATGGCCTTGCTGTGCCTACTGCCGTTCGCGGCGTTCTTCGTCATCTTCCAGATCGCCCCGCTGGCCTGGGTGGCGATCAACAGCTTGCAATCGGAGGCTGGATGGGGCCTGGCCAACTTCAGCAAGGTGTTCACCTCTAAGTTCTACCTGCAGGCGTTGCAACGCAGCCTGGAGATCAGCTTCTGGTCGAGCCTGTTCGGTATCGTCATCGCGACCCTCGGTGCCTATTCGCTGCGCCAGGTAGACTCGAGGCTGCGCGACTTCGTCAGCGCTTTCGCCAACATGACCAGCAACTTCGCCGGGGTGCCGCTGGCCTTTGCCTTCATCATCCTGCTCGGTTTCAACGGCGCACTGACCCTGCTGCTGAAGCAGATCGGCCTGCTGGAAGACTTCAGCATCTATTCCAGAAACGGCCTGATCCTGGTGTACACCTACTTCCAGATCCCGCTGGGCGTGCTGCTGCTGTACCCGGCATTCGACGCACTGCGCGAAGACTGGCGTGAATCGGCAGCACTGCTGGGCGCCAGCCACTGGCAGTTCTGGCGGCACATCGGCCTGCCGGTGCTGATCCCGGCCCTGCTGGGCACCTTCGTCATCCTGCTGGCCAATGCCCTTGGCGCGTACGCCACCGTGTACGCGCTGACCACTGGCAACTTCAACGTACTGCCGATCCGCATCGCTGGCCTGGTGGCCGGTGACATCAGCCTCGACCCCAACCTGGCCAGCGCGCTGGCAATGGTTCTGGTAGGGCTGATGACGCTGGTCACGGTGGTGCACCAATGGCTACTGAAACGGAGCTACCATGCGCGCTGAAACCCGTGCCGGCGGCTGGTACCACCGCGCCGTGGTGTACCTGCTGTTCCTGATTCTGCTGTTGCCCCTGGCCGGCACCCTGCTCTACTCGCTGGCTACCAGTTGGTCGGCCAGCCTGCTGCCCAGCGGCCTGACGTTCAAGTGGTACATCGCGCTGTGGAGCGAACCCCGCTTCCTGGCGGCGTTCGGCCAGTCGCTGCTGGTCTGCGTGGGGGCGCTGCTGCTGTCGGTGGTACTGATCCTGCCGCTGTTGTTCGTGGTCCACTACCATTTCCCCAGGCTGGACGGGCTGATGAACATCCTGATCCTGCTGCCCTTCGCGGTACCGCCGGTGGTGTCGTCGGTAGGGCTGCTGCAGCTGTACGGCAGCGGGCCGATGGCCATGGTCGGCACGCCGTGGATCCTGATCGGCTGCTACTTCACCATCGCCCTGCCGTTCATGTACCGGGCGATCACCAACAACCTGCAGGCCATTCACCTGCACGACCTGATGGACGCCGCCCAGCTGCTCGGCGCCAGCACCTGGCAAGCCGCACTGCTGGTGGTGCTGCCAAACCTGCGCAAGGGCCTGATGGTGGCGCTGTTGCTGTCGTTCTCGTTCCTGTTCGGGGAATTCGTGTTCGCCAACCTGCTGGTCGGCACCCGCTACGAGACCCTGCAGGTGTACCTGAACAACATGCGCAACAGCAGCGGCCACTTCAACAGCGCGCTGGTGATTTCCTACTTCGCCTTCGTGCTGGTACTGACCTGGGTTGCCAACCGCCTGAACAAGGACAAGACCTGACATGAGCTTCGTCAGCGTACAGCAATTACACAAGCGCTATGCCGGCAACCCGGTTTTCGAGAACATCGACTGCCACATCGAGCGCGGCGAATTCGTCACCCTGCTCGGCCCCTCCGGGTGCGGCAAGTCCACGCTGCTGCGTTGCATCGCCGGGCTCACCCCGGTGGACCGCGGGCAGATCCTGCTGGACGGCCACGACATCGTGCCGCTGAGCCCGCAGCAACGCGGCATCGGCATGGTGTTCCAGAGCTACGCGCTGTTCCCCAACATGACCGTGGAGCAGAACGTTGCCTTTGGCCTGCGCATGCAGAAGGTCAAGGCCGAGGAATGCCAGCGGCGCGTGCGCGAGGCACTGGACCTGGTCGAGCTGGGCACCTTTGCCGGGCGCTACCCGCACCAGTTGTCGGGCGGCCAGTGCCAGCGCGTGGCCTTGGCCCGCTCGCTGGTCACCCGGCCACGCCTGTTGCTGCTCGACGAGCCGCTGTCGGCACTGGATGCACGTATCCGCAAGCACCTGCGCGAGCAAATTCGCGCGATCCAGCGCGAACTGGGGCTGACGACCATCTTCGTCACCCACGACCAGGAAGAGGCGCTGACCATGTCTGACCGTATCTTCCTGATGAACCAGGGGCGCATTGTGCAAAGCGGCGATGCCGAAACCCTTTACACTGCGCCGGTGGACCTGTTTGCCGCAGGCTTTATCGGCAACTACAACCTGCTTGACGCCGACAGCGCCAGCCGCCTGCTGCAACGCCCGATAGCCTGCCGCCTGGCGATCCGCCCGGAATCCATCACCTTGGGCCTGGCGGGTGAGCGCGACGCCGAGGTACGCAGCCATAGCCTGCTGGGCAACGTGATCCGCTACCGCGTTCAAGTGCGTGGCGTGGAACTGGTGGTCGACGTACTCAACCGCTCACCGGCCGACCTGCATGCAGACGGGCAACGGGTGAGCCTGTCGATCGACCCCACGGCGCTACGCGAAGTGGCCTAAGGAGATGCAACACGATGGCATTGGCAATTTTCGATCTGGACGAAACCCTGATCCACGGCGACTGCGCGTCGCTGTGGAGTGAACAGATGGCCCGGTTGGGCTGGGTCGATGGCAAGGAATTCCTGCGCCGCGACCATGAGCTGATGGAAGCGTACGGCAAAGGCCACCTGCAGATGGAGGACTACATGGCCTTCAGCCTGGAGCCGATTGCCGGGCGCACTTTGGAAGAGGTCGAGCACCTGGTGGAGCCGTGGGTTGAAGAGGTGATCGAGCCAATCATCTACGGCGACGCCTGCCGCTGCATTGCCGAGCACCGCAAGCGCGGTGACCGCATTCTGATCATTTCGGCTTCAGGCACGCACCTGGTCGGGCCGATTGCGGCGCGCCTGGGCATAGATGAATACCTGGCGATCGAGCTGGAGGCGGTGAACGGGGTGTATACCGGCAACACCCATGGGGTACTGACCTACCGCGAGGGCAAGATTACCCGGCTGTTGGAATGGCTGGACCAGGAGCAGGAGAACCTGGAGGGGGCGAGCTTCTATTCCGATTCGAGGAATGACCTGCCGTTGTTGTTGAAGGTGGATCACCCGTATGCGGTGAACCCGGATGGGGTGTTGCGCGAGCACGCCGAGAAGAATGGCTGGCCTATCTTGAGTTGGACTTGAGGGACATGGGGGCGCTTCGCGACACAAGGCCGCGCCTACAGGCAAATGCAAGCTCCTGTAGGAGCGGCCTTGTGTCGCGATGGGCTGCCCAGCAGCCCCGGCAACCTCAAGCCAGGCTCGGGTCGATCACCATCACCAACTTGCCCGACACCTGGTTGGTCTCCAGCTCGGCATACGCCGCCTGGGCGAACTCCACAGGGTAGGTATCGACCAGTTGCGGCGACAGGCGCCCTTCGCTGAACAGCGGCCACACCTGCTGCTGCAACTCGCGCAGCAGCTCGGCCTTGAAGCTGTCATCACGGTTGCGCAGGGTAGAACCGGTGATCCCCAGGCGCTTGCCCAGTACCTGAGCCAAGTCCAGCTCGAACGTGCGGCCGCCCATCAGGCCGATGATCACCCAGCGCCCGTCACGGGCCAGCAGTTTGAGGTTGAGTTCACCATAGCTGGCCCCCACCGGGTCAAGAATCACGTCGAACGGGCCCAGCCCTTCCAGTGCGTCGAGGTTCTGGTTACGCACCACGCCACCTGCTGCGCCCAAGGCCTGGCAATAGGCCAGGCGGTCCGCCGAGCCGACGCTGACCCAGACCGGGCTGCCAAACGCCTTGCACAGCTGAATGGCTGCCGAGCCGACGCCGCTGGCACCGGCGTGCACCAGGACCTTCTCGCCCGCCTTCAGCGCACCAAGCTGGAAGATGTTCAGCCAGGCAGTGGCGTACACCTCCGGCAGTGCAGCGGCTTCATGCAGGCCAAGGCCTTCGGGCACCGGCAGTACGTGGCGGGCGTCGACCACCACTTCCTCGGCCATGGCACCGCTGGCCAGCAGCGCGCAGACCCGATCACCCACGCGCCAGGCTGCGCCAGCGCCCACTTCTTCGACCACCCCGGAGCACTCCAGCCCCATGTACGGGCTGGCACCTGGCGGCGGTGGGTACAAACCTTTCATCTGCAGCAAATCGGCGCGGTTCAACCCCGCCGCAGCCACGCGGATGCGCACTTGGCCCGCGTCACAGGTCGGGCGTTCGGCCTCGACCCAGGTCACATGTCCGTCAACGCCTTGCAATGCCTTCACAGTGCCTCCATAGTTGAATCATATGACCGAGCCTGGGATCGTTGTGCCCAGGCTTTTTGCAGTATGCGCCCGGCTCTTCTGGAACCGGCGAACGGAAAAGACGGCCTACTATGCGTGATCAATTGCCCCCACGTCGAATCAGCATGAAGCATTTCCTCCCAAGCACCGCCCTGGCCATGATGATCGGCCTGGGCAGCCTCGCGCTCGGCGGCAATGCAGCGGCCGCCAACAAATGGGACAGCCTGCAACCCGACCGCGACGAGATCGTCGCCAGCCTCAATGTGGTGGAGTTGCTCAAGCGCCACCATTACAGCAAGCCGCCACTGGATGACGCCCGTTCGGTCATCATCTATGACAGCTACATCAAGCTGCTGGACCCGGCGCGCAGCTACTTCACCGCGGCCGATATCGCCGAATTCGACAAGTGGAAAACGCAATTCGACGATTTCCTCAAAAGCGGCAACCTCGACCCGGGCTTCACCATCTACAAGCGCTACCTCGACCGCGTCAAGCAACGCCTGGACTTCGCCCTGGCCGAGCTGAACAAGGGCGTGGACAAAATGGACTTCACCACCAAGGAAACCTTGCTGATCGACCGCAAGGACGCGCCATGGCTGAAGGACCAGGCCGCGCTTGACGACCTGTGGCGCAAACGCGTGAAAGACGAAGTGCTGCGCCAGAAGATCGCCGGCAAAGAGCCCAAGCAGATCCAGGAAACCCTGACCAAGCGCTACAAGAACCAGCTCGCGCGCCTGGACCAGACCCGTGCCGAAGATATCTTCCAGGCCTACATCAACACCTTCGCCCAGTCCTACGACCCGCATACCAACTACCTGTCGCCTGACAACGCGGAAAACTTCGACATCAACATGAGCCTGTCGCTGGAAGGTATCGGCGCAGTGCTGCAAAGCGACAACGACCAGGTCAAGATCGTGCGCCTGGTGCCGGCCGGCCCGGCAGCCAAGACCAAGCAGGTGGCACCGGCAGACAAGATCATCGGTGTCGCCCAGGGCAACAAGGAAATGGTCGACGTGGTCGGCTGGCGCCTGGATGAAGTGGTCAAGCTGATCCGCGGCCCGAAAGGCTCGGTGGTGCGCCTGGAAGTCATCCCGGCCAGCAACGCACCGAGCGATCAGACCAGCAAGATCGTGTCGATCACCCGCGAAGCGGTGAAGCTGGAAGAGCAGGCGGCGAAGAAGTCTGTGCTCAAGCTCAAGCAGGACGGGCGTGACTACAAGCTGGGCATCATCGAGATCCCGGCCTTCTACCTGGACTTCAAGGCCTACCGCGCCGGCGACCCGGAGTACAAGAGCACCACGCGTGACGTGAAGAAACTGCTCACCGAGCTGCAGAAAGAAAAAGTCGACGGCGTGGTCATCGACCTGCGCAACAACGGCGGCGGCTCGTTGCAGGAAGCCACCGAACTGACCAGCCTGTTCATCGAGAAAGGCCCGACGGTGCTGGTGCGCAACAGCGATGGCCGGGTCGACGTGCTGGAAGACGAAAACCCCGGTGCCTTCTACAAAGGGCCGCTGGCGCTGCTGGTCAACCGCCTCTCGGCATCGGCCTCGGAGATTTTCGCCGGTGCCATGCAGGACTACCACCGCGCGTTGATCATTGGCGGCCAGACCTTCGGCAAGGGCACCGTGCAGACCATCCAGCCGCTCAACCATGGCGAGCTGAAGCTGACACTGGCGAAGTTCTACCGGGTATCCGGGCAGAGCACCCAGCATCAGGGCGTACTGCCGGACATCGACTACCCATCGATCATCGACACCAAGGAAATCGGCGAAAGCGCCCTGCCCGAGGCCATGCCGTGGGACACCATCCGCCCGGTGGTCAAGCCCGCTGCCGACCCGTTCAAACCGTTCCTGGCGCAGCTCAAGGCCCAGCATGAGGCACGTAGCGACAAGGATGCCGAGTTCACCTACATCCGCGACCGCCTGGCCCTGACCCAGAAGCTGATGAACGAGAAAACCGTCAGCCTCAACGAGCAGGACCGCCGTGCCCGCCACGACGAGATCGAGGCGAAACAACTGGCGCTGGAAAACACCCGCCGCAAGGCCAAGGGTGAAGAGCCACTCAAAGAGCTGAAGAAAGAGGACGAAGACGCGCTGCCGGCCGAGGATGAAAACACCAAGCCGGAAGACGACGCCTACCTGGCAGAAACCGGTCGCATCCTGATCGACTACCTCAGCGCCAGCAGCAAAGTGGCCAAGAAGTAAGGCCGCTGGCTGTCGCGACATAACAAGGGCCGGGCATGCAAATGCCCGGCCCTTTCATTTTGTGCCTGCCTGGATAAAACCCGGTGCAGCTGGCGATCAGGCGCTTTCGGGGTAGCTGTATTCGAACACCCGCACCACTTCGGAAGCATGCCACGACGCGGCCTCCATACCGTCGATCGGGCCGGAGAAGCGCCCCAGGCGCTCTACGCATTCGAAAAAGCCGGTACGCGGCAAGCGGCTGGCGCCCTGGCTGATGACCAACGAACTGCGCAGCGGTTGCTCGGCACGCGCGTCCAGCACCGCCAGGTATTCCAGCGCAGCGGTGAGTGTCTGCATGGCCGGGCTGGGCAATTGCAAGCGCTCGATCAGCGCTCTGTAAGTCAGCAAGTGACGTTGACGGCGGGCCAGGTCAAGCTCGCCCAGCAGGTTGTCCCAATGCTGACGGCTGATCCTGACCTGGCTCATGATGGCTCGCTCCAGCCTGCGACCCCCAGGTGCCAGGCCAGGGCACGGCGGATGGCGGCATCCGGGTGGCGTTCGCCTGATTCGATCATGGCTAGGTAGGCCGGGCTGACCCCAACAGTGCGCGCCAGTTGCTCAGGCGCGATGCCCTTGGCCTGGCGGATCTGTGCAACTTCACTGAACGCCGGCAGCGCTGCAACGGCTGCGGCTGGAGCCGGCTCGCAGGCACCGGCCTCGGCAGGTGCCTGCCCTGCAGCCTGCAGCAGCGCCTGGTACTGCTCCCAGGGAACCACGGCGTACTCGGGCTGACCGTCGCGGCTGATGACCTGAATACCCATTACAAACCCCTTCAACAAGGATTACAGCATGCAATCCATACGGCCTATCTGGGGGAGCCGGCATAGGCGTTGCAATACAGCGCGGCAACCCTGCCCTCTCATCCAACCGGATGACAGCCAATAGCGAACAGCAATCGGGCTGCTCCCCTTCTGTTATATCTCATTGTAAGAGATTTCCAGCAGGCGTGCTTGAGAGCGGACATCGTCAGACGAGGTCGGCCCCCAATGAATGTCACCGCCAGTTTGCAATCGCTGAAGCACCCACAGAATCAGAGAACAAGTATCAAGATGGATCGTTGACTTCCCTGATCGGAGCGCCGATACATTGATTGAAGACGAGCTCCAAAGCCTGGTCATTGCCTTGAAAAGACTCGATATTCGCCGCTACCCACTGCTCCTGGCCAACCCGTCCCCAGGTAATCTCGAAACCAGCGTTCACGACTAGCCATTCAAACAGAACACGCTGAGCCCGACCATTACCTTCACGGAAGGGATGAGCGACATTCAATGTTCCATACGATTGAGCAACGGAAACCACGAGCGAATCACGAGAGTAGCCTTCAAACCAGCCCGCCCGCGCCATTCTGGAAAACTCTTTCGCTACCTCTGGCTCGATACGGTCCGGTACACAGAAGTGGCTATGGCCCTTGCTGATCTTTACGGATCGAGTTTCGACAGCCCAACTGTAGATACTGGAAAACAGACAGCGGTGAATTCGTTTTAATGTACCTAGATCGTATGGAGGCCCTTCGAACTCCAGCTGCGATGCCGCTACCTGGGTGAGGTAACGCTCAGCTTCCGTCAGATCCTCTGCATTGCGCAGATTGAGAAGGTTCTTCAGGACGTCCGTGTCAGGGTAGCAATCAGGGTCTTGATAGACCCCATACTTGTCGACACTCAAGCCTTGAGTTGCCGCACGGCTTCGCGTGCAGCAGCACGGGCAGGCAACTTCGCTTTGCCGTCGTCTGGCGGCACGATAAAGCCTTCAAGGCGCAGGCTGTTTTCGAAATTCGCAGTGCGATGCTTGGCGAACCACGCTTTTTTGGCGTGCAGGCTTAGCTTGTCCATGGACGAGTCTCTAATGTCTGTAGGTGTCATTGTAGCCGACAGACTCCAAGCCAGGCCAGCTACCCAAAAGTTCGGTTTTACCGGGTATTGCGCTCCAGGCGCAGTGCTTCCGGTGTCGCGGGCAGCCGCTCGACCACGCGTAGCCGCTCGGGTGCCTGGCTGTCGCGCCAGGCTCTGAAGCGGGCCAGTTCGTCGGCCACGGTTTTCAGTACCCAGCCCAGCACTGCGATGTCGTCGAGGAACCCGACGCCCAGCAACCAGTCGGGGATAGCGTCGATGGGGCTGACGAAATACAGCAGGCCAGCGACGATGGTCACCAGCGCCTTGGGGCTGATGGCGCGGTATTCGCCGCGCCACCATGCCAGGCACAGCGACTGCAGCAATTTCACGTCGTCACGCAACTGGCCAAGGCGTGGGCCTTTGCGCGCCACGGCGAACAGCAAGGCCGGCAACCGGCCGCGGCTGAGCAGGCGCTCGGCCAAGGGCAGGAAACGGGCGAAATTCCAGGGTGCGCTCATGGAACCTCCGAGAGGGAAAAGGTTATCCACATTTATTGTGGATAACCTTGTGAACAGGCCACAGTTTCTGACCCTGGGTGCCTGCCAGGCAAGGGCCCCGGTCAGATCGGGCGTTTTTTACACAGTCGTTACAGGCTGTTGCTACCAGCGCCGCGAGCGACTTGCGTCAGAAGCGTCCTACTTCTTCACGCTGCATTTCCTCGGACAGTATCAGCAGTGGCAGGTTCGTCCAAGCAGCTAAAACGAAAACGCCCCGTAAAGACGGGGCGTTTTCGGCAAACAGCCAGTATTACTTGGCAGGGGCTTCGGCAGGCGCTTCAGCGGGGGCTTCAGCGTCCGGCTCAGCGCCTTGCAGCTGGGCCGGGTCCTTGATGGCGATCAGTTCAAGATCGAACACCAGTACCGAGTTGGCCGGGATCAGCGGGCTTGGGCTTTGTGCACCGTAGGCCAGTTCAGCCGGGATGAACAGCTTGTATTTCTCGCCAACGTGCATCAGCTGCAGGCCTTCGACCCAACCCGGGATGACGCCGCTCACCGGCAGGTCGATGGGGCTGCCGCGCTCGACGGAGCTGTCGAAGACCTTGCCATCGATCAGCTTGCCTTCGTAGTGTACAGTCACCACGTCGGTCGGCTTGGGCTGCGGGCCGTCGGCTTTCTTGATCACTTCGTACTGCAGGCCCGAAGCGGTGGTGACGACACCCGGCTTCTTGGCGTTTTCCTCAAGGAACTTCTTGCCGGCAGAGGCGGCTTCTTCGCTGGCCTTGGCCAGGCGCTCTTCGGCACGTTTCTGCAGCGAGGTGAAGGCCTCTACCAGCTCTTCATCCTTGATACGCTGTTCTTTCTTGCCAACGGCGTCTTCGATACCGAGGGCGACTGCTTTGGAATCAAGGTCTTCCATGCCTTCCTGAGCCAGGCTCTTGCCCATGTTCAGGCCGATTCCGTAGGAGGCTTTCTGCGCCGGGGTCTTCAGCTCGGGGCTGCTGGCCTGTTGATCACAGCCAGCCAGTACCAGGCCAACCAGGGCAACCGCAGCCGCCAAACGATGCTGTTTCATGTCATTTCCTTGTTCATGCGCCATAAGGGCAATCAGGGTAGAAGCCGCGAGCTTATCAGGCGTCCCCAACCCATGGCTACCGGCATAAGAGCCAACAAACAGGGAATAGTTCCACAGCCTCGCGCACGGCAGAAAAGCCTTGCGGCTGCCGGTTCCACCTCAAGGCGCTGAGCGCCCTGCTGACAGCGCCGGCTCAGGGGTAAACGCCCTCGCGGTACTGCCCGGCCACTTCGCGCAGCACCTCACACACCCACTGTCCCGGCAGGCTTTGCGGCAGGGCCGCATTGCGACAGATGCCCACCGAGCCACCGGGTTCACGCACACCCAGGTCAAGCTCGACCAGCTCGCCACGGCGCAGGTCGAGCAGCACGGCATCGCGCGGCGCCACCCACACGCCGTCACTGCTCAGCAGGTAGCGCCGGCTCAACGCCAGGGACAGCGTTTCCAGGCGCTGCGCCGGCATCTGGATGCCGCATTGCACGAACAGGCTGTCGGCATGCTGGCGGATGGTGGTACCCGCAGGCGGCAAGACCAAGGGGTAACGCCCTACCTGGCCGCGCTCCACGGGGGTGCGGGCCAGCAGTGGGTGACCTGGGCGTACCACCAGGCTCATCGACTCGCTGTACAGGTGCTCGAACGACAAACCCTGGATTTGCGGGCTGTCGGTCATGCGCCCGACCACCAGCTCCAGTTCCCCCAGGTGCAGTTGGCCAAGCAGCTGTGCGCTGACCCCGGTGACTACCCGGATCACCAGCGCCTCATGGCGCTGATGCAGGCGGCACAGCACTTCGGGCATGAGCAGGCCCTCGACCGTGGACAACACGCCGATGCGGACCTGCGACGGCGCCCGTGCCTCGCCGCGCAGGCTGCTGACGCCATCGCGCAGAGCTTGCACGCTGGGCCCGGCATAGCGCATGAAGCGCGTACCGGCCGGCGTCAGCTCGACCCCTTGGCGGCTGCGCGCGAACAGCCGGGTTTCCAGCAGGTCTTCGAGCTCCTTGAGGGTCTTGGAGATCGCTGGCTGACTGATGGCGAGCACGTTGGCAGCCCTGGCCAGGCTGCCCTGCCGGGCAATCTCCAGAAAGCACAGCAGGTGGCGGTACTTGATGCGGGTGTCGAGGTTCATGCCGGCAAGCTTACCGCATCGCCACCTGTAGCGTATCCGGGTCGCGCTGCCTGTTCGGGCCTCTTCGCGGGCTCGCCCGCTCCCACAGATTCATCGCAGGGCTTGAGGGCTGCGCTGTACCTGTAGGAGCGGGCAAGCCCGCGAAAGGGCCGGCACTGGCAATACACGAGAATCAGGCCACAGCCAGTTCCACCGCGTCACCCTTCAACCGCACCGGCCACACCCGCAAGCGCTGCCCGCTGTCCTCCAGGCATTCCCCAGTGTGCAGGCTGAAATGCTGCTTGTACAAAGGCGCCGCCACCACCAGCTCACCCTGCACGCTCCCCACCAAGCCGCGGCCGATGATGTTGGCCCCGGAGCGTGGGTCACGGTTGTCCACCGCGTACAGCGCCTGGGCTTGGCCAGGCAGATAGAACAGCGCGACCTGGGCACCGTCGAGCCACACCACCACACCGGAGTCGGCCACCAGGTCTTGCGCCCGGCACACGGCCTGCCAGTTCTCGCGTTTGTTCACAGCAGCATTGGACAGCATCATCAGACAGCCTCCTCGACAGTGGGGATCAGGTGCAGCGGCGCGGCAGGCCGGCGTTGTTCGCGTTCACGCACGAAGTGCACGTCCGGGTCGGCGCGCTGGTCGTTGACAAAGGTCCGGAAGCGCTTGAGCTTCTCAGGGTCGTTCAGGGCGTTGGCCCATTCGCACTGATACTGGTCGACCACATGCTGCATCTGCGCTTCCAGTTCGCTGGCCAGGCCCAGGCTGTCGTCGATGACCACCTGTTTCAGGTAGTCCAGCCCGCCCTCGAGGTTTTCACGCCACACCGAAGTGCGCTGCAGCTTGTCGGCGGTGCGGATATAGAACATCAGCACGCGGTCGATCAGGCGTACCAGGGTTTCGTCGTCCAGGTCGGTGGCAAACAGTTCGGCATGCCGCGGGCGCATGCCGCCGTTACCGCACACGTACAGGTTCCAGCCCTTGTCGGTGGCGATCACGCCAATGTCCTTGCTCTGGGCCTCGGCACATTCGCGGGTGCAGCCAGACACGGCGAATTTGAGCTTGTGCGGGCTGCGCAGGCCCTTGTAGCGGTCTTCCAGGCGCAGGGCCATGGCCACGCTGTCCTGCACGCCGTAGCGGCACCAGGTACTGCCCACGCACGACTTCACCGTGCGGGTCGATTTGCCGTAGGCATGGCCTGTTTCGAAACCGGCCTCGATCAACTCCCCCCAGATGAGCGGCAATTCGTGCAGCTGGGCGCCGAACAGGTCGATGCGCTGGCCGCCGGTGATCTTGGTGTACAGGTCGTACTTCTTGGCCACCTGGCCAATCACGATGAGTTTGTCCGGGGTGATTTCACCCCCCGGAATACGCGGCACCACTGAGTAGGTGCCGTTTTTCTGCATATTGGCCATGAAGGTGTCGTTGGTATCCTGCAGCGGCACCAGCGCCGGGTCCATGATCGGCTGGTTCCAGCAGGAGGCAAGGATGTTGCCCACCGCCGGCTTGCAGATGTCACAGCCGGTGTGGCCCTTGCCGTGACGGGCGAGCAGTTCGCTGAAGGTGCGGATGCCCTCCACCCGCACCATGGCGTAGAGTTCTTGCCGGGTGTAGGCGAAGTGCTCGCACAGGCTTTTGTCCACCGCTACACCGCGGGCCGTCAGTTCATGCTCGAAGACTTGCTTGAGCAAGGCCGCGCAGCCGCCACAGCCGGTTGCCGCCTTGGTGCAGCCCTTGACCGCAGCCAGGTCGCTGCAGCCGCTGTCGACGGCGGCACAGACTGCACCCTTGCTGACGTTATGGCAGGAGCAGATGGTGGCGCTGTCGGGCAAGGCGTCGGCCCCCAGCGCTGGTGCTGCGCCGCCTTGCGGCAGGATCAGCGCGGCAGGGTCGGCCGGCAGGGCAATACCATTCTGGGCATACTGCAGCAAGGTGTCGTAATAGCTGTTGTCGCCAACCAGTACCGCACCCAGCACATGCTTGCCGCTGGCATCCACCACCAGCCGCCGGTAGGCGCTGTTGGCTTCGTCGATGAAGCGGTAGCTGCGTGCACCGGGCGTAGCACCGTGGGCATCACCGATCGAACCGACGTCCACCCCCAGCAGCTTGAGCTTGGTCGACATGTCGGCACCGCTGAACGGCACCGGTGCCTCGCCGCAGAGCAATGCCGCCAGGTTGCGCGCCATGCTGTAGCCGGGCGCGACCAGGCCGAACACGCTGCCGTTCCACGATGCACATTCACCGATGGCAAAGATGCGCGGGTCACTGCTGCGGCAGTGCTCGTCGATCACCACCCCGCCGCGTGGGGCGATGTCCAGGCCGCAGGCACGGCCAAGGGCATCTTGTGGGCGAATGCCAGCGGAGAACACGATCAGGTCGGTTTCCAGGTATTGGCCACCGTCGAAGTTCATGCGGTAACGGTAGGCGTCGCCCTGGCTGATCGACTGGGTGGCACGCGACAGGTGCACCCCCACGCCCAGCGCTTCGATCTGTGCCTTGAGCGCTGCGCCGCCCTCGCCATCCAGCTGCACCGGCATCAGCCGTGGCGCGAACTCCACCACGTGGGCTTCCAGGCCGAGCGACTTGAGGGCGTTGGCTGCTTCCAGCCCCAGCAGGCCACCCCCCACCACCACACCACGGCGGGCGCTGGCGGCGGCAGCGCGAATGCCATCGAGGTCGTCGAGGGTACGGTAGACCAGGCGGGCATCACCGCTGGAGCCCTCGATCGGCGGCACAAAGGGGTAGGAACCGGTCGCCAGGACCAGTTGGTCGTAGCCGTAGCGGCCTTGAGCGGTAACCACCTCGCCCCGCTCGCGATCGATCTGCAGGACCGCTTCGCCAAGGTGCAGGTACACGCCGCTGGCGGCGTAGAAGTCGTGCTCGCACAGGGCCAGGGTTTCGGCACAGCTACCGCCAAAGTACTCGGACAGGTGCACTCGGTCGTAGGCGCGCTGGCGCTCCTCGCCGAACACCCGTACCTCGAACTGCTGCAGGGCGCCGCGGCTGACCAGTTGTTCGACACAGTGGTGGCCGACCATGCCGTTGCCGACGATGACCAGTCGCTCTCGTTGCCCGCTGCTCGCTGTTGCCTTCATAAGCCGATCCTCGATCAAAAAAAAAGCGCCTGGAGCCGAAGCTCCAGGCGCCTTTGCCTGTATTCATCACGGTAGGGGGCCCGGTTGATCGCCGTTGATCAGTGGGCTTTGTTGTTACATGGGCTAAGCAGGGAGTGTGCCAAGCCCGTTGCCGGGGGTGGACACGTTACGCGCAAACCCGCGCCTGCACGGGCCTGCACAGCGTTCCAGGCCTTTGCAGCAGCGGGCTCGCTCGCCCGCCACCCGGCACCGGCTGCGCACATTCACAGTGCACTGCAGCCCATCGCGGTGCACATCAGTACACGTCACGCCGGTAGCGCCGGGCCTGGTTCAGGCCGTCGACGTAGGCATCAGCCGCCGCCGCATCCATGCCGCCATGCTCGGCGACAATCGCCCGCAAGGCCGCGTCCACATCCCTGGCCATGCGCTGGGCATCACCGCAGACATAGAAGTACGCCCCGGCCTGCAACCATTGCCACAGCTGCGCACCGTGCTCGAGCATGCGCGTCTGCACGTAGATCTTTTGCGCTTGGTCACGCGAGAACGCCGTGTCCAGCCGCAGGTGCCCCGTGGCTTGCCAGGCCTGCAATTGCGCCTGGTAATAAAAGTCGCTCGCAGCGTGCTGCTCGCCGAAGAACAGCCAGTTCGGCCCGCTGGCGCCGCGCGCTTCGCGCTCTTCAAGGAACGCCCGAAACGGCGCAATGCCAGTGCCAGGGCCGACCATGATCAACGGCACACCATCGTCCTCAGGCAGGCGGAAGTGCTTCGACACCTGCGGGAAGATCCCCACCTTCAACGCCTGTGCCCGGTCGGCCAGGAAGCTGGAGCACACACCGTTGCGATCACCGTAGCGCACCGTGGAAACGGTCAGGTGGACCTGTTGCGGGTGCGCCAGTGGGCTGGAACTGATCGAGTACAGCCGTGGCTGCAACGGCTTGAGCAACGCGAGCCAACTGGCCAGTGGCAGTTGCTGCGGGAAGGCGCGCAACACATCGACCAGTTGCCGGCCCCACAACCACGCTTGCAGTTCGGCCTTGCACTCAGGCTGCAGCAGGCGCTGCAGGTCGGGGGCATTAGCGGCGAACACCTGCAGTTGCTGTGGGGTGACCTTGGCGATTTCCAGGTGTGCCTGCAGGGCTTCGGCCAGCGGCATGGCGGGCTGGCCCTTCAATTCCACCAGCGCCTGGCCGTCGAGTTGCATCAGCGCCAGCAGTTCTGCGACCAGCGCCGGACAATTGCGTGGCCATACCCCCAGGGCGTCGCCGGCGGCGTAGGTGAAACCGCTGCCACTGAGGTCGAAGACCAACTGGCGGGTTTCCTTGCTGGCACCGGGGCCGTTGAGCAGGCGGTTTTCCAGCAGGGTAGCCGCCCAGGGCTGCTGCTTGGTGTAAGCCGCCACGGGTGCCGCTGCGCCGGCCGGCTGTGCCGCGGCGGTGCTGCCCAGGCTTGGCAGCAGCACCTCCAGCCAGCCGGCAAACGCTTCGTCGAAGTCGGGCTCGCACTCCACCCGTTGCAGCAGGCGCCGGCCGCCCAGCTCGGCCAGCCGCTGGTCCAGCTTGCGGCCAAAACCACAGAACTGCTCATAACTGGAGTCGCCCAAGGCCAGCACGGCATACGGCAGCTCAGCACAGTGGCCGCCCTCCTCACCCTGCAACGCCTGCCAGAAGTTCGCGGCACTGTCGGGGGCCTCGCCATCACCGAACGTGCTGGTAATGAACACCACGCTGGCAGCACCGCGCAGTTGGCTGGGGCGGGTCGCCTGCATGCAACTGAGCTGCACCTGCAGGCCTGCGCCGCGCAGGCGTTCGGCGCAGCGCTCGGCCAGCACTTCGCAGTTGCCGGTCTGCGAAGCCCATACCACCTGGTGCAGCGGCTGGGCTGGCGCCGCGGCCGGTGCCTGGGCCGGGGTCGCGAACAGCCCGGCCAGCAAGCCGTCAACGAACATACGCCGGCTGGCCGGCAGCGGCGCACTGGCCGGCAGGCTGGGCACAGCGTCGGCGCGCGCCTGGGCCAGCCCCAGCAGAAAACCTTGCAGATAGTGGCGCTCGTCTTCGGCCAGCACCGGGGCCGGCAAGGTGTCCAGGCCTAACAGGCGGGACAAGGTGGCGGTCGGCATGCTGGCAGGCTCGGCAACGGAGGTGTGCAGTTCAAGGGCATCGATACGCTCGCCGGCAACCCGCTGCAGGGCCACGGCGCAGTGCTTGAATGCGGGCTGCAACGACAGTGGGTCGAGCGCATCGCAGGTGACGGCATTGATGGCCAGCTGCTCACCGAACAGGTCGTTCCAGTGAAACGGCGCAAAGCAGTTGCCTGGCATGACCCGGTCGCTGATACGCGCCGGGAGCACGGCCTGGCCACGCCGCGAGCGAACGGCCACCTGGTCTTTCTCGGCAATGCCCAAACGGGCGGCATCTTCCGGGTGGATTTCAACGAACGGGCCGGGCTCTAGCTTGTTCAGCGCCGGTACCTTGCCGGTCTTGGTCAGGGTATGCCAGTGGTGCTGCACGCGGCCGGTGTTGAGCACCAGGGGGTAGGCGTCATCTGGCAACTCAGCGGCGGGCAACCAGGGCCGGGCGAAGAAGCGAGCCTTGCCACTGGCCGTGGGGAAGGCGATAGCCGGCCGCTGCCCTTGGTCATCGAGCAGCAGCGCCTGGCTGCTGCCATCGTTCAGGTAACGCAGCGGGCTGCGGTGCTGCTCGCGCCCCGGGGCGCTGGGCCACTGCCGGGGTTGCTGACGCAGGTCGGCATAGCTGATGCCACGCAGGTCATAGCCGGTGGCCGGGTTGTGAAAGCGGCGAATTTCCTCATACACCGCCTCGGCGTTCGGGTAATCGAAGGCCTCGCCATAGCCCATCGCGCAGGCCACACGGGCGATGATCTGCCAGTCCGGCAGACTTTGCCCGGGCGGCTCGACAGCGCGGGGCATCAGGGTCAGGTTGCGTTCGCTGTTGATCATCACGCCCTCGCCTTCGGCCCACAGCGCAGCAGGCAGCAGGATATCGGCGTAACGGTTGGTTTCGGTGTCGAGGAAGGCGTCCTGGGCGATCACCAGGTCGGCCTGGCGCAAGCCGTCGAGCACCTGCTGGCGGTTGGCGACACTGGCAACCGGGTTGCTGCAGATGATCCAGCAGGCTTTCACCTCGCCGGCCTTGAGTTGCTCGAACAGGGCCACCGTTCCCTCGCCGGCTTCGCTGCGCAGGCTACCGGGTGGCAGTTGCCACTGCTGTTCGACGAAGGCACGGTCGGCCGCCACCAGCGCCGAGCGCTGGCCGGGCAAGCCGGGCCCCATGTAGCCCATTTCGCGGCCGCCCATGGCATTGGGCTGGCCGGTCAACGAGAACGGCCCGCTGCCAGGGCGGCAAATGGCACCGGTGGCCAGGTGCAGGTTGCAGATGGCATTGCTGTGCCAAGTGCCATGAATGCTCTGGTTCAGCCCCATGGTCCAGCAGCTCATCCAGTTGCCGGCGCTGCCGATCCATTGCGCGGCCTTGACGATGTCGGCCTCGGCCAGCCCGGTGATGGCGGCCACCCGTTCGGGGCTGTAGTCATCGAGCAAGGCGGGCATGTCGTCCCAGCCTTCGGTATGGCGGGCGATGAAGTCCGGTTGGGTGTGGCCATTGCGATGCAGCAGGTGCAGCAGGCCATTGAGCAAGGCCATGTCGCTGCCGGGGCGCAGCTGCAGGAACAGGTCGGCCTTGTCGGCCGTGGCGCTGCGCCGGGGATCGACGACGATCAGTTTGGCCCCCGCCTTGACCCGGTCGAGCAGGCGCAGGAACAGGATCGGGTGGCAGTCAGCCATGTTCGAACCGATCACCAGAAACACATCGGCGTGCTCGAAATCCTCGTAGCTGCCAGGCGGGCCGTCGGCGCCTAGCGACAGCTTGTAGCCGCTGCCGGCACTGGCCATGCACAAGCGCGAATTGGACTCGATGTGGCGGGTGCGAATGAAACCCTTGGCCAGCTTGTTGGCCAGGTACTGGGCCTCCAGCGACATCTGCCCGGACACGTAGAGCGCTACGGCGTCTGGCCCATGCTGGTCGATGATGCCACGCAGGCGCTTAGCACTCTCGGCAATGGCCTGGTCCATGTTGGCGCGCACCGGCGGCTGGTTGCGTTGCTGGCGCAGGTAGGCGTCTTCCATGCGCCCGGCCGCCGTCAGCGGCAAGTGGGCGGTGAGGCCCTTGGTGCACAGCCGGCCGTAGTTGCTGGGGTGCTGCTTGTCGCCGCTGATCTTGCCGACCTTGCCATCGGCAACGCTCATGACGATGCCGCAACCAACCCCGCAATACGGGCATACGCTGCGCACTTCGTTATTGACCATGGGCGGGCTCCTGTGGAAACGCAAAAAGGCGCCGGCTGCCCCGGCCTGCAGCAGCAAGCGGGGGCAACACGGCGCCTTTGTCGTGAGAATGTGCGGGCTGTCGACGTTGATGGCCCGGGATGGGAGGTAGCCAGCAATTAGTGGGCCAGCTGGAGCAGACGCTTCTACCACGCCCGCGCTCTGGCGTACCGTGCGCACCCTGCGCACCATGCGGTGGCAACTTCACACCCGCTGGCGCTATGCTGGGGCAAATTCCAGCATGAGCAACCGCCCTTTCCCCATGCCCCAGGTGATCCTCAAGACCCCCGCCCAACTCGAGCTGATGCGCCGGGCCGGCCAGTTGCTGGCCCAGGTATTCGCTGACCTCGACAATTTCATCCGCCCCGGCGTGACCACCCTGCAAATCAACGACCGCGCCGAAGCCTACATTGTCGAAACGCTCAAGGCCCGGCCTGCGAGCAAGGGCCAGTACGGGTTCCCCTACTCGCTCAATACGTCGGTGGACCATGTGGTGTGCCATGGCATGCCCAAAGCCGACGAGGTGCTTGAGGAAGGCTCGATCGTCAACGTCGACATTACCCTGGAACAGGGCGGCTACATCGCCGACGCCTCGAAGATGTACTGCATTGGCACGATCAGCGACGAGGCCCGCCGCCTGGTCGACACCACCTATGCAGCGCTGTGGAAAGGCATCGAGCAGGTGCGCCCTGGGGCCACGCTGGGTGACATCGGCCACGCCGTGCAGGCCCATGCCGAGGCCGCGGGCTACAGCGTGGTGCGCGAATACTGTGGGCATGGTATCGGCCAGCAGATGCATGAAGCACCGGAGGTGTTGCACGTGGGCCAGCGCGGCATGGGCATGAAGCTCAAGCCAGGCATGGTTTTCACCATCGAACCGATGATCAACCAGGGTGGGCGCGGCACGCGCGAACTGAAAGATGGCTGGACGGTGGTTACCCGCGACCACAGCTTGTCGGCGCAGTGGGAGCACACGGTGGCGGTGACGGACGACGGTTTCGAAGTGCTGACGTTGCGTGAAGAAGAACGCTGGGGCTGAAACTGAAGCGCTCTGCGGGCTCTTGAAGCATACAGGCACAAAAAAAGCGACCCTAGGGTCGCTTTCTTTGTAACTTCCGGGTGTTCAGTGGGCCCTGGAAGTTGAATATGGCGCAGCGGACGGGACTCGAACC
>NZ_RHQO01000068.1:0-24967 GCF_003935475.1 Pseudomonas sp. p99-361
TCGCTCTAACAGGCGCTGCATACCTTGTGGCAAACACCTGTCAGCCCTGATGCGATCCCCGTGGGAGCTGGCTTGCCCGCGAAGCAGGCGACGCTGTGCCTGGCACCGGCTCCGCCGGTGTTCGCGGGCATGCCCGCTCCCACAGGGGCCTGCGCTGGCTTGAAGTTGCCGCCGGACTTGCACGAGCAACTGTCTTTCTCAAAATTAGAAGCCTGCACGATTCACCTGTGGGAGCGGGCAAGCCCGCGAAAAGGCCGGAACAGGCTTACGCCGGCGTCAACTGCAGCCCACGCCACTCAAAGGCCACCGGGGCCAGCACCTGGTCGATCTGCGCGTCCTGCCACAACTGCGCCAGGGTCTTGCCCGCCCCCGGATGCACCAGTTCCGGCGCCAGCAGCGACAGCGGCCATAACACGAAGGCGTTCTTCAAGATCTCTGCCCGAGGCAGTACCAGCCCATCGAAGTTGCCATGCAGGTCGTCATACATCAGCACGTCGATATCCAGCGGCAACCCTTTGCGGTCAGGCGCATAACGGCCATTGTCGGCCTCGATGAACTTCAGCCGGCGGTCCAGTTCGATCAACGGCAGCGCGGTTTGCCCGCTGACCACGAAATTGATGAATGGCCCGCTCTTGATCCCCACCGCCTGGCTTTCGAAAGCCGGAGAGCAGCGCATGTCGGTGAGAATCGCGGCCAATGCATCAAGCCCGGCACACAAATGCGCCTCACGGTCGACATTGCTGCCAAGGCCCAGGTAAACCGTGCTCAGAGACATCCGCGCTCGATCTCCACGCCAACACCGCCACGGGCCGCCGGCACCGCGCCAGGCTTGGTCAGCTTCAACCGCACCCACGGGATGTGGAACTCTTCCATCAAGGCAGCCACCAGGCGCTCGGCAAAAGTTTCCACCAGCTCGAAACGGGCCTGCTCGGCGAATGCCTGGATACGCGCCGAAACGCTGGCGTAATCCAGGGCCAGGTTCAGGTCGTCGCCGGCCGCCGCGGGGCGGTTGTCCCAGGCAAAGCTCAAGTCCAGGCGCAAGCACTGGCGAATATCCCGCTCCCAGTCATAGGCACCGATAACGGTATCGACTTCCAGGCCTTCGATGAACACTCTGTCCAAGCACTTCTCTCCACAGCACGACAAGGGCGACTGGCGCCGTTAGAATCAGGGCGTCCTCGCCCGGAATAGTTAGCATGTTTTGGTTACTGGCGTTGCTCGCCTACCTGCTCGGCTCGCTGTCCTTCGCCATTGTTCTCAGCCGCCTCTCAGGCAGCCCGGACCCGCGTTCCAGTGGTTCAGGCAATGCCGGCGCTACCAACATGCTACGCCTGGCAGGCCGTAAAATGGCGATCCTGACCCTGCTTGGCGACCTGTGCAAGGGCCTGCTGCCAGTATTGCTCGCCCGCCTCGCCGGGCTGGACCTGCAAGAACAGGCCTGGGTAGGCGTGTATGCAGTGCTGGGCCACCTGTTTCCAGTGTACTTCCGCTTCCAGGGTGGCAAGGGCGTGGCGACGGCGGCCGGCATGCTCATGGGCCTGTATTTCCCCGCCGCGCTGCTGGCGGTTGGCGCCTGGCTGCTGATTTTCTACCTCACCCGTACCAGCTCGCTGGCCGCGCTGATCGCCACCCCGCTGACCTTGCCATTGCTGGCCTGGCGCGAGCCGGAAGCCCTGCTGCCGATCACCGTGCTCACCGCCTTGATCGTCTGGAGCCACCGCAGCAACCTGCGCGATCTGTTTGCCGGGCGCGAACGCCACTTCTGAACCTTGCCGCCCACCGTTACAGCGGTGGCAATTGCTCCATCGGCCAGCGTGCCTGCACGCTGATCCCCAGGCCCTGCTGCTGCCCGGCCAGCAGCCGCTGGCAGCCGGCATAGGCGATCATCGCGCCGTTGTCGGTGCAGAACTGCGGCCGCGCGTAATACACGTTGCCCTTCATGCCGGCCAGCATCTCTTCCAGCGAGGCGCGCAAGGCCTTGTTGGCACTTACGCCACCGGCGATGACCAGGCGCTTGAGGCCCGTCTGCTTGAGGGCCCGCTTGCACTTGATGGTCAAAGTCTCTACCACGGCCTGCTGGAATGCCAGCGACACGTCGCAACGGGTTTGCTCGCCGTCGTCGCCAGCATTCTTGCACTGCTGCCAGGTGTTCAGGGCGAACGTCTTCAGGCCACTGAAGCTGAATTCCAGGCCAGGGCGATCGGTCATCGGCCTGGGGAACACAAAGCGCCCCGGCACGCCCTGCTCGGCCAGGCGCGCGATTTCCGGGCCACCCGGGTAATTCAGGCCAATCAGCTTGGCGGTCTTGTCGAAAGCTTCGCCAGCGGCATCGTCCAGGCTCTCGCCCAGCAGCTCGTATTGGCCGATGCCATCCACACGAACCAGCTGGGTATGGCCGCCGGACA
This sequence comes from Pseudomonas sp. p99-361, assembly GCF_003935475.1. Classification (NCBI taxonomy): domain Bacteria; kingdom Pseudomonadati; phylum Pseudomonadota; class Gammaproteobacteria; order Pseudomonadales; family Pseudomonadaceae; genus Pseudomonas; species Pseudomonas sp. p99-361. The sequence goes on from NZ_RHQO01000068.1 coordinate 2,406, forward strand.
CCAACAAAGCGACGAACGGAAATTCGGGCGGGTTTTCTTCCAGCATGGGCGCCAGCAGGTGGCCTTCCATGTGGTGTACGCCAATTGCCGGAATGTCCCAGGCAAATGCCAGGGCCTGGGCGCACGACGCCCCCACCAGCAAGGCCCCGACCAGGCCGGGGCCGGCGGTATAGGCGATGGCGTCGATTTCGGTGGCGACACAGCCCGCCTCGTCCAGCACCTGGCGGATGAGGGGCAGCATGCGCTTGACGTGGTCACGCGAGGCAAGCTCGGGCACCACACCGCCAAACACGCGGTGCAGGTCGATCTGGCTGAACAGCGCGTCGGCCAACAAACCGCGTTCGCTGTCGTATAATGCGACGCCAGTTTCGTCGCAGGATGTTTCCAATCCCAGTACTAGCATGGGCTCGTCCCTTGTGGGGGCTGAATTCGAAGCCGCGCATGATAGTCCCCGTGCCGAGTGCCGACCAGCGGTTTTCGATCAGAGGCTTTGCATTCCGGCTTGCTAAGGGTTAACATCCGCAACCCTTGAAAACCGACGTTCTCCAGCACACCTTTGTTTTGCCAGGAGCACGTCTACCCCGGTAATGAATTAAGGTAGCCCTGGATGCCAGCCGTCAAAGTTAAAGAGAACGAACCCTTCGACGTAGCTCTGCGTCGTTTCAAGCGCTCCTGCGAAAAAGCCGGTGTACTGGCTGAAGTTCGTAGCCGCGAGTTTTACGAGAAGCCGACCGCAGAGCGTAAGCGCAAAGCAGCTGCTGCTGTTAAGCGTCACGCCAAGAAAGTTCAGCGCGAACAGCGCCGCGCCGTTCGCCTGTACTAATACAGGCGTTCAACGCAAAGCTTCTGCCCTGCCCGGCTAACGCCGGGCGATGGCAGTGGTCGTTTTACACTTGGGCAGCCAGCCCAAGGCCCCGCACAAGCTTCACGCGAACTGCATACGGGCAACCTGCCTGAAACGTCAGAGCTGGTCTTCGCTGTTCCATGACCAGACGTGCACGTCAGACTGACGGGCCCCTAGTGGCCGGCGGCGAGCACACATTTCCTCGCACCATATCAAGCGGCACCCGCCCCATTCGGCGCGCGAGCGATTAGACTTGCCAGTTGCCAGATGACGAGACTGCCATGGCCGGGCTGATTCCCCAGAGCTTCATTGACGACCTGATCAACCGCCTCGACATCGTCGATGTGGTGAGTTCGCGCGTCCAGCTGAAAAAAACCGGCAAGAACTACTCCGCCTGCTGCCCGTTCCACAAGGAAAAAACCCCTTCCTTTACGGTCAGCCCCGACAAGCAGTTCTACTACTGCTTCGGCTGCGGCGCCGGTGGCAACGCCCTGGGCTTTGTCATGGACCACGACAACCTGGATTTCCCCCAGGCCGTCGAGGAGCTGGCCCGCGCCGCCGGCATGGAAGTGCCCCGCGAACAAGGGCGCCGTGACAACAAGCCACGCCAGCCCACCGATTCGCCGCTATACCCGCTGCTGGATGCAGCCTCCGAGTTCTACCGCCAGGCGTTGCGCAGCCACCCGACCCGCAAGGCGGCGGTGGACTACCTCAAAGGCCGTGGCCTGTCCGGGGAAATTGCCCGCGATTTCTGCCTGGGCTTCGCTCCGCCCGGCTGGGACAACCTGCTCAAGCACCTAGGCGCCGATACCCTGCAGCAGAAGGTGATGATCGATGCCGGCCTGCTGATCGAGAACGCCGAAAGCGGCAAGCGCTACGATCGCTTCCGCGACCGGGTAATGTTCCCCATCCGTGACAGCCGCGGGCGCATCATCGCCTTTGGTGGCCGGGTGCTCGGCGACGACAAACCCAAGTACCTGAACTCCCCGGAAACCCCGGTATTCCACAAGGGCCAGGAACTATACGGGTTGTACGAGGCGCGCAAGCACAACCGCAACCTCGACGAAATCATCGTTGTCGAGGGCTACATGGATGTCATCGCCCTCGCCCAGCAAGGCTTGCGCAATGCCGTGGCCACCCTTGGCACGGCCACCAGCGAAGAACACCTCAAGCGCCTGTTCCGCGTGGTGCCCAGCGTGCTGTTCTGCTTCGACGGCGACCAGGCCGGGCGCAAAGCGGCATGGCGCGCGCTGGAGTCGGCGCTGCCCAACCTGCAGGACGGCCGTCGGGCGCGCTTCCTGTTCCTGCCTGAAGGCGAAGACCCAGACAGCCTGGTACGCGCCGAAGGCACCGACGCCTTCATGGCCCGCATCAACCAGCACGCCCAGCCGCTGGCCGACTACTTCTTCGAGCAACTGGGCGTCGAAGCCGACCCGCGCTCGCTGGAAGGCAAGGCCCACATGGCGACCCTGGCCGCACCGTTGATCGAAAAGATTCCCGGCGCCAACCTGCGCCAGCTGATGCGCAACCGCCTGAAAGAAATCACCGGCCTCGACCCTCAACAGGTCGAGCAACTGGCCCAGCAGGCACCCGCGCCCACCAGCATGCCGGACTACGACCCTGGCTACGATTACGACGCCATGGCCAGCTACACCCCCGACTATGGTGACATGCCGCAGTTCGAGCCGGCGCCGTTCCAGCAGGAGCAGGCCTGGAAGCCCAACAAGGGCGGCGGCAAGAAGCCGTGGGGCGACAAACCATGGGACAAGAACCGCAAGGGCGGGAAAAACTGGCAGCGCGATGAAGCGCCGCCACGGGTGCCGGCGCCGGTCGAACCCCCTACCCTGGCGGCCCTGCGCACCTTGCTGCACCACCCGCTGCTGGCGGGCAAGGTGGAAGATGCCAGCCACTTCGCCGACGAAGAGCACCTGTACAGCCAGCTGCTGGTGGCATTGATCGAAGCCGCACAGAAAAATCCTGGGCTAAGCTCAATGCAGCTGATTGCACGCTGGCATGGCACCGAACAGGGCCGCCTGCTGCGGGCCTTGGCAGAAAAGGAATGGCTGATCGTGGCCGACAACCTTGAACAACAGTTTTTCGACACCATTACTAGCTTGTCCGCCCGCCAACGCGAGCGCAGCCTGGAACAACTGCTCAGGAAATCACGTCAAAGCGAATTGACCAGCGAGGAAAAAACCCAGCTCCTCGCCTTGCTGAGCCGGAATGTTCCCGCACAAACGCCGACCTCATCTGGCGCGTGAGGCCCATGCTCGGGTATAATCCTCGGCTTGTTTTTTGCCCGCCAAGACCTTCAGTGGATAGGGTGTTATGTCCGGAAAAGCGCAACAGCAGTCTCGTATCAAAGAGTTGATCACCCGCGGTCGTGAGCAGGGCTACCTGACTTACGCGGAGGTCAACGACCACCTGCCTGAGGATATTTCAGATCCGGAACAGGTGGAAGACATCATCCGCATGATCAACGACATGGGGATCAACGTATTCGAGAGTGCTCCGGATGCGGATGCCCTTCTGTTGGCGGAAGCCGACACCGACGAAGCCGCGGCCGAAGAAGCCGCTGCTGCGTTGGCGGCAGTTGAAACCGATATCGGCCGCACGACCGACCCGGTGCGCATGTACATGCGCGAAATGGGTACAGTCGAGCTGCTGACCCGCGAAGGCGAGATCGAAATCGCCAAGCGTATCGAGGAAGGCATTCGTGAAGTCATGGGCGCCATCGCCCACTTCCCGGGCACTGTCGATTACATTCTCGGCGAATATGACCGTGTCACCGCCGAAGGTGGCCGCCTGTCCGATGTTCTCAGCGGTTACATCGACCCTGACGACAATATCGCAGCGCCTACCGACGAGGTGCCGGTCATCGGCGCCAAGGCCCCAGCGGCCAAGGAAGAGTCGGACGAGGAAGACGAAGAAAGCGAAGGCAGTGACGACGAAGAAGAGACCGAAAGCGGTCCTGACCCCGTTGTTGCCGCACAGCGTTTCGGTGCGGTCAACGACCAGCTTCAGGTCACCAACAAGGTTCTGAAAAAACACGGTCGCAACCACAAGGAAAGCATCGAGGCCCTGCAGGCCCTGGCTGACCTGTTCATGCCGATCAAACTGGTACCGAAGCAGTTCGAGGTACTGGTCGAGCGCGTGCGTGACGCCTTGAGCCGTCTGCGCCAGCAAGAACGCGCCATCATGCAGCTGTGCGTGCGTGACGCCCGCATGCCGCGCGCCGACTTCCTGCGCATGTTCCCAAGCAACGAAACCGACCAGACCTGGAGCGGTGACCTGGCCAAGCGCAACACCAAATGGGCTGCTGCCCTGGGTGAAAAGGACGCCGCCATCGTCGCTTGCCAGCAAAAGCTGATCGACCTTGAGACCGAAACCGGCCTGACCGTTGCCGAGATCAAGGAAATCAACCGTCGCATGTCGATCGGTGAAGCCAAGGCCCGCCGCGCCAAGAAAGAAATGGTCGAGGCAAACCTGCGTCTGGTTATCTCCATCGCCAAGAAGTACACCAACCGTGGCCTGCAGTTCCTCGACCTGATCCAGGAAGGCAACATCGGCTTGATGAAGGCGGTAGACAAGTTCGAATACCGTCGTGGTTACAAGTTCTCGACCTACGCCACCTGGTGGATTCGCCAGGCAATCACCCGTTCGATCGCTGACCAGGCTCGCACCATTCGTATTCCGGTGCACATGATCGAGACGATCAACAAGCTCAACCGTATTTCCCGGCAGATGCTGCAGGAAATGGGCCGCGAACCGACCCCGGAAGAGCTGGGTGAGCGCATGGAAATGCCTGAGGACAAGATCCGCAAGGTGTTGAAAATCGCCAAAGAGCCGATTTCCATGGAAACCCCGATCGGTGACGACGAAGACTCGCACCTGGGCGACTTCATCGAGGACTCGACCATGCAGTCCCCGATCGATGTAGCCACGGTCGAGAGCCTGAAAGAAGCTACCCGTGACGTGCTCTCGGGCCTGACCGCACGCGAAGCCAAAGTGCTGCGCATGCGTTTCGGTATCGACATGAACACCGACCATACCCTTGAAGAGGTAGGCAAGCAGTTTGACGTGACCCGTGAGCGGATCCGTCAGATCGAAGCCAAGGCGTTGCGCAAATTGCGCCACCCGACGCGCAGCGAGCACCTGCGCTCCTTCCTCGACGAGTGACGAACAAACCCCGGCCCAGGCCTAATGCCTGTTAGTTAAGCGTTACTGGGGCTGCTCTGCAGCCCTTCGCGGGCACGCCCGCTCCCACTCAAGAAATGCGCGATCCCCTGTGGGAGCGGGCGTGCCCGCGAAGGGTCGCAAAGCGACCCCAAATTTCTTAACTGACTCGCATTAAGCCCAAGCCGGGGTTTTTCTCAAGGCACTGTTGTATCTGACAAAAGGCCTCTTGTTCTTCCGCACACCAGCAGCAATGCCCGTCTACACTCGACTTCAGACCACCTGAAAGCGAGGCCGTCATGCCCCTGAAGCCGGCCATCCTGTTGCTGATCCTGATTGTCTGGAGCACAACGGCCGGCGCCCTTACCCTGACAGACGAGGAGCAAGCCTGGCTGGCTGCCCACCCGCAGCTGAGCCTGGGCGTAGATGCCTCCTGGCCGCCGTTCGAGTTTCGCGACCAGGAGGGCCGCTACCAGGGATTGGCCGCCGATTACATCGCCAAGATCCAGCAACGCCTGGGCGTGACACTGAAACCGGTCGAGCCCAGTAACTGGACCGAGGTATTGGCACAGGCACGCGAAAACCGAATCGACTTACTGCCCGGCATCATGTCGACGCCAGAACGCCAGGCCTACCTGTCCTTCACCCGGCCATACCTGGACTTTCCCATCGTGATCCTCGCCCACAAGGGCGGCGCTCAACCGCGCGACCTGAAAGACCTGTATGGGCTGAAAATTGCCGTGGTCGAAAATTATGCGCCACATGAGTTGCTGCGCACCCACCACCCAGACCTCAACCTGGTGGCACTGCCTAACGTCAGCTCGGCGCTGCAGGCCCTGGCCACCGACCAGGTGGATGCTGTGGTCGGGGACTTGGCATCGAGTATCTGGAGCCTGCGCCAGCTGAAGCTCGATGGCCTGTATGTCAGCGGTGAAACACCCTATCGCTATCAACTGGCCATGGCCGTGCCGCGCAACAATCCAGTCCTGGTCGGCATTCTCGACAAAGTGATGGCCGACATGAGCAGCGGCGAAATCAGCGAGATCCAGCAGCGCTGGGTGGGCAATGTGGTCGATCAGCGGATGTTCTGGTCCGACTTGCTGGTGTACGGCCTGCCAACCGTGCTGTTCCTGATGGGCGTACTGGCCATTGTCATCCGCATCAACCGCCGGCTCAGCTCGGAAATTTCCCGCCGCATTGCCCTGGAGCAGGAGCTGCGCAGCAGCGAATACCACTACCGTGGGCTGGTCGAAAGCCTTTCAGCCATCGCCTGGGAAGCCGACGCCAATGACTATACCTACAGCTATGTGTCACCCCACGCCGAGGGCCTGCTCGGCTACCCGCTGACCGACTGGCTGAAACCGGGCTTCTGGCGCAGCATACTGCACCCGGAAGATGCCCTCTGGGCCCAGGCGTACTGCGACAGCGAAACCGCCGCCGGGCGCGACCACAGCCTCGACTACCGAGTCATCCGCGCCGACGGCCAAGCGCTTTGGGTACGCAACATCGTCAGCATGATCGAACATGGCCACCACCCCGTGATGCGCGGCCTGATGATCGACATCAGCGAAACCAAGCGCACCGAGGACGCCCTGCGGTTGTCCGAGCAAAAATTCGCCTCGGTGTTCCAGCAATGCCCCGACATCCTGCTTATCGCGCGACACAGCGATGGCTGCCTGCTGGAGGTGAACGAGGCGTTCGAGGAACAGATCGGCCTGGCGCCGGACCAGGTGATCGGCCGTACCGCTACCGAGCTCAACCTGTGGGGCGTAGAAGGCAGCGGGCCACGGGTGCTGGAGCGCCTGCACCAAGGCGGTATCCGCAACCTGGAGATGACCTTCCGCCGCAGCAATGGCCAATTGTTTACCGGCCTGACCTCGGCGGAAACCTTCGAGCTCGACGGCACCCCCGCGTTGGTAGTAGCGGTACGCGACATCAGCCAGCTCAAGGAAACCCAGCAGCAACTGCAAACCTCTGAAGAAAAATTCGCCAAAGCCTTCCATGCCTCACCCGACGGGCTGCTGCTGTCGCGCCAGAGTGACGGCTTGCTGCTGGAGGTGAACGAAGGCTTCTGCCGCCTGACCGGCTACGATCTGAACCCGACCATCGACCAGACGTCGCTGGACCTTGGCATCTGGGTGGACCTCAACGAGCGCAAACGCCTGGTCGACCAGTTGAACCGCGACGGCTTCGTGCGTGATTTCACTTGCCACATTCGCCGCAGCGACGGGCAGATCCGCTTGTGCGAACTCTCGGCAAGGCCACTGCCGATTGCCGGGATCGACTGCATGCTGACCATTGCCCGCGACATTACCGAACGCCACCTCATGCAGGAAAAACTGCAACTGGCCGCCACGGTATTCGAGAACACTGCCGAGGGCGTACTGATTACCGACATCGACCAGCGCATCAGTGCGGTCAACCGTGCGTTCAGCGAAATTACCGGCTACAGCGAAATCGAAGCCCTCGGCCAAACCCCGCGCCTGCTCGCCTCCGGCCAGCACGACAGTGCCTTCTACGCCGCCATGTGGCACCAGTTGACCGCTGAAGGCCACTGGCAAGGCGAGATCTTCAACAAACGCAAGAGCGGGGAGCTGTACCCCAGCTGGCTGACCATCAGCGCGGTGCGCAACACCGAGCGCGAAATCACCCATTTCGTCGCAGTGTTCGCTGATATTTCCAGCCTCAAGCATGCCCAGGCCAAACTCGACTACCAGGCCCACCACGACCCACTGACCGGCCTGCCCAACCGCGCCTTGTTCGAGAACCGCCTGCAGGCTGCACTGGCCTGTGCGCAGGTGTCCAACCGCCAGGGTGCGGTGCTGTTCCTTGACCTTGACCGCTTCAAGCACATCAACGACAGCCTCGGCCACCCGGTCGGCGACCTGCTGCTCAAAGGCATCGCCCAGCGCCTGAAAGAGCAGGTACGCGACGTCGACACCGTGGCCCGCCTGGGCGGCGACGAGTTCATCATCCTGCTGCCCGGCCTGCACAAGCCCAGCGACGCCAGCTCCATCGCCAACAAGCTGCTGGCTTGCTTCAACGCACCGTTCCAGGCTGGCGAACACGAGTTCTTCACCAGCGCCAGCATTGGCATCAGCCTGTACCCACAAGACGGCAGCGACGTCGCCACGCTGATCCGCAACGCCGATGCCGCCATGTACCGCTCCAAGGCCAAGGGCCGCAACCGCGTCGAAGCCTACACCCGCGACCTCACCGCCCAGGCCAGCGAACGCATTGCCCTGGAGCATGAACTGCGCCGCGCCGTGGAGCGCAATGAAATGAGCCTGTGCTTCCAGCCCAAGCTCAGCCTCAAGACCCAGAGCCTGGTCGGCGCCGAAGCACTGATCCGCTGGAGCCACCCGACCTTCGGTGAGGTGCCGCCCGAGCACTTCATCCACCTGGCCGAAGAGAACGGCACCATCCTGCAGTTGGGTGACTGGGTACTGGAGCAGGCCTGCCGGCAGATGCATCGCTGGAAGCGGGACTATGAGGCGTTCGGCCCGCTTTCGATCAACCTGGCTGGCGCCCAATTGCGCCATCACGGCCTGGCCAAGCGCATCGAGCAATTACTCAAGACCTACGGCCTGAAGGCGGGCGACCTGCAGTTGGAAATTACCGAGAACTTCATCATGAGCCAGGCCGAAGAAGCCTTGGTCGTGCTCCACCAGCTGAAGAAACTGGGCGTGCAGTTGGCCATTGACGACTTCGGCACGGGCTATTCATCGCTGAGTTACCTCAAGCGCCTGCCGCTGGATATCCTCAAGATCGACAAGTCGTTCATCCGCGGCCTACCTGACGACCCCCACGATGCAGCCATCGCCCGGGCGATCATCGCGCTGGGCCGCAGCATGCAATTGACCATCATTGCCGAAGGGGTGGAAAACCAGGCGCAGCAGCGTTTCCTGGCAGCGGAAGGCTGCGAGCAGATCCAGGGCTACATCGTCAGCCTGCCACTGCCGCCAGAGGAATTCGCCGCTTCGTTCCTTCGCATAGCACTATCGGATCTTTCAGATGGCACAGCTGCGAAACCCTCGTTATAATCCGGCCACTTACTGAGGGCCTATAGCTCAGTCGGTTAGAGCAGAGGACTCATAATCCTTTGGTCCACGGTTCGAGTCCGTGTGGGCCCACCAGCTACTGAAAAGCCGCGCACTGCGCGGCTTTATGCTTTCTGAGGTAGTGGTCTCGCTATTGGCTCCATGGCCAAAAGGTACAAAATCGGTACAGTACTGGTAAGCCAGTCTGCCTTTGGAGTCCTTTTCATATGGCAACAATGGTCAAAACCCCTTCCGGCACTTGGCAAGCCGGAGCCCCAAAACGGGCTGGGGATTATCGGCTCACTGAATGAGCCGAATAGGCTCGCTAATCGGCTCACAGATGAACGCTCCCATGAATGACCCGCGCTGGATCTGGCAGCAGCCCAACTGGCCGCACTTTACCTGGGGAGGCGAAACGCTTGCCCCGCTGCTGCGCGCTTGCAATCACGCTCAGGGGCGTTTGCTCGGAATGCTCGGTGCGGTGGGCAGTGACACCGAAGTGCAGAGCAGCCTGGATGCCATGCTTCAAAATATCGTCACTTCTTCAGCCATCGAGGGTGAGCAACTGAATGTCGGTTCGGTGCGTTCATCACTGGCGCGGCGCTTGGGGCTGAGCGAAGAGGGTCGCACCACCTCACGTTCCGAAGGCTTGGCGGAACTGCTGCTCGATGCCACCTGCCTGTATCAACAAGCGCTAGACGAGCAGCGACTTTTCACCTGGCACCGTTGGCTATTCCCCACCGATGACCAACTGCTGGCTCGACCGCTACACATCGGCACACTGCGCGGCGAAGAGCCGATGCAGGTCGTTTCCGGTCGCATAGACCGCCCTACGGTACATTTCGAGGCCCCTCCCCGCGCGGGCCTGGAAGAGCAATTGGCGAACTTTCTCGCCTGGTTCGAAAGCAGCCGAAGCGATGCCAGCCTTGACCCCTTTCTGCGCGCTGGCATCGCCCATTTCTGGTTCGTTACCCTGCACCCCTTCGATGACGGCAATGGTCGCCTCACCCGCGCCATCACCGATCTGGCCTTGGCCCAGGGCGAACATCAAGCCATCCGCTTCTATGCCCTGTCCGCAAGCATCCTTGATGACCGAGCAGGCTATTACCGCATGCTTGAAGCCAGCCAGAAAAGCACACTGGACATCACTGCTTGGCTGCAATGGTTTCTCACGACGTTGCTCAACAGCCTGGAGCAGGCTCTTGCTCGTATCGACCGAGTGCTGGTCAAGGCGCGCTTCTGGCAGGCTCACCGCAGCCAAACCCTATCGGCGGAGCAGGTCAAAGTGCTTAACCGCCTGCTTGATGGCGGCGAACGGGGTTTTGAAAACGGTATCAGCGCAGTCCAGTACCAAGCCGTAGCCAAGGTGTCCAAAGCCACCGCGACCCGCCATCTGAGCGACCTGCTGGAAAAAGGCTGCATCAAGCGGCTGCCCGGTGGCGGGCGCAGCACCCGTTACCAGATAGCACGCTGAGCACTTGAGCCGACCCAGTCAGCCCCTGGTGCGTCGTCGCGCCCTAGGGTAATGGTCGCGATCCACTTGAGCGATAGAAAGCAATTACTCGTACACCACTACGCTTACCTTTGCCGTTTGCAGCCCAGCGAACCTTGCGGTGCCCGCCAGTGCCGGGGCCGCTTTGCGGCCCTTTCGCGACACAAGGCCGCTCCTACAGGGGCCGCGTCGCTAGCGGCTGGCCTTGCCCTGATCGGCATTGGCTGGCTAGGCTAGCGGGCCAACCGTAGAGACTCGCCATGTCGGATGCCCGCCTTATCACCCTGGATGAAATCGATCGCCAGCTGATCGCCCTGCTGCAGATCAACGCCCGTGAAAGCGTGGCCAACCTCGCTCGCCAGCTGGGTATCGCCCGTACCACGGTCAACTCACGCCTGGAGCGGCTGGAGAAGACCAAGGTCATTGCCGGTTACGGCGTGCGCCTTGGGCAAAGCGTGATCGGTGGCGGGCTGCAAGCGTATGTGGGGATCAAGGTGCAACCGCGCTCCGGCAAGGACGTGGTGCGGCGTTTGAGTGCCATGGGGCAAGTGCAGCAGTTGTGCGCGGTAAGCGGCGAATTCGACTACGTGGCTTGGCTGCGCACGGACTCACCCGAGCAACTGGACCAGTTGCTTGACCAGATCGGCAGTGTCGACGGGGTGGAGAAAACCACCACGTCGATCATCCTCAGCAGCAAGGTGGACCGCGGTCAGCCGCTGTGAGCGGGCTGGCGGTCAGGCTTCCTGACCGTCAAGCAGGCCATCGAGGATGGCCGACAGGCTTTCGGCAGAATGCTGCATCGACCAGACAATGTCACGGCTGCGCTCGGGGGCGTGGTGTTGCGCGTAGTCAGAGGCAATCTGGTTGAGGCCACGGGCTAGCAGGCAGGCGTGGACCAAGGCGTCGGCGGCGTCGATGCCGGGGCGGATGGCGAAGAGCGGCGGGTGGCTGGCTTCGCAGTTGCAGAAGGGCTTTTCGGCGGTGGGTTTGAGTTTTTCGCGCTGGTCGGGTAAGCGATCGGTCATGGTATAGCCTCCACATCACAGGGGTGATTAGCGGCCATTCGCATCCTTCTCACGGGAATTGGGTGGCAGCCATGCACGAGGTGAGAACCGGCGAACTTGGAGGCGTGTACCCGGCCAGGCAAAGCCTGCCCGCGCACAGCTGCCATAGCAGTGCGCCTCCAGAAAGATCAGCGGGTTCTCACGCCCGATCACCGAATTTCGGCGATCGGGTGAAGTTAACGATGAAACGATTCCCGCGATGCCAGACAGAGGCTATAGCGGGTGTAGGGTAATTCTTTATCTCAAGGCATGGGTGTAGGACGTATCTGATCACCCAGATCGCAAGTGCTACACAGCCCGTTGTAGGAGCGGCCTTGTGTCGCGAAAGGGGTGCGAAGCGCCCCCAGGATTTGTGCATACAGCAGATGTTGCTGGGGCCGCTTTGCGGCCCTTTCGCGACACAAGGCCGCTCCTACAACGGGCAAGTGTTCGTCATAATGTATTTTTTAAAATAGATTTCGACTCAGAAAACGACATTAAGACAACACTCTGCATCTTAATTACGAACCCCGCTGTCCCTAAAATGACCACCAGGCATCTCCTATACTCAGGCTCTGCTCCCCGCGCAGCCCCTCTGGCAAGGTCACTTCATGAACAAGAAAAACCGCCACCCCGCCGACGGCAAGAAGCCGATCACCATCTTTGGCCCGGACTTTCCCTTCGCTTTCGACGACTGGCTTGAACACCCGGCAGGCCTTGGCAGTATCCCGGCTGAACGCCACGGTGAAGAGGTGGCCATCGTAGGTGCGGGCATCGCCGGCCTGGTGGCGGCGTACGAACTGATGAAGCTGGGCCTCAAGCCGGTGGTCTACGAGGCCTCCAAGCTTGGCGGCCGGCTGCGCTCGCAAGCCTTCAACGGCACCGACGGGATCGTGGCCGAACTCGGTGGCATGCGCTTCCCGGTGTCGTCCACTGCCTTCTACCACTATGTGGACAAGCTAGGCCTGGAAACCAAGCCTTTCCCCAACCCGCTGACCCCGGCATCGGGCAGTACGGTGATCGACCTGGAGGGCCAGACCTACTACGCCGAGAAGGCCGCCGACTTGCCGCAACTGTTCCATGAAGTGGCCGACGCCTGGGCCGATGCGCTGGAAAGCGGTGCCCAGTTCTCCGACATCCAGCAAGCCATCCGCGACCGAGATGTCACCCGCCTGAAAGAGCTGTGGAACAAGCTGGTACCGCTGTGGGACGACCGCACCTTCTATGACTTCGTCGCCACCTCGCGCTCGTTCGCCAAGCTGAGCTTCCAGCACCGCGAGGTGTTCGGCCAGGTCGGCTTCGGCACGGGCGGGTGGGACTCAGACTTCCCCAACTCGATGCTGGAAATTTTCCGCGTGGTCATGACCAACTGCGACGACCATCAGCACCTGGTAGTCGGCGGCGTTGAGCAGGTGCCACAAGGTATCTGGCGCCATGTACCGGAGCGCTGCGTGCACTGGCCACAGGGCACCAGCCTTAGCGCACTGCACGGCGGCGCGCCGCGTACCGGTGTAAAACGTATCGCCCGCGCAGCCGACGGGCGCCTGGCGGTTACCGACAACTGGGGTGACACCCGCCACTACAGTGCCGTGCTCACCACCTGCCAGACCTGGCTGCTGACCACGCAGATCGACTGCGAGGAATCGCTGTTCTCGCAAAAAATGTGGATGGCCCTGGACCGGACCCGCTACATGCAGTCGTCGAAGACCTTCGTCATGGTCGACCGGCCGTTCTGGAAAGACAAAGACCCGCAAACCGGCCGCGACCTGATGAGCATGACCCTCACCGACCGCCTCACCCGCGGCACATACCTGTTCGATAACGGTGACCACAAACCGGGGGTCATCTGCCTGTCCTACGCGTGGATGAGCGATGCGCTGAAGATGCTGCCGCACCCGGTGGAAAAGCGCGTGCAACTGGCCCTGGATGCGCTGAAGAAGATCTACCCGAAAACCGACATTGCCGGGCACATCATCGGCGACCCGATCACCGTGTCCTGGGAAGCCGACCCGTACTTCCTCGGCGCCTTCAAGGGTGCATTGCCGGGCCACTACCGCTACAACCAGCGCATGTACGCGCACTTCATGCAGCAGGACATGCCCGCCGAACAGCGCGGCATGTTCATCGCCGGGGACGACGTGTCGTGGACACCTGCCTGGGTCGAGGGCGCGGTGCAGACTTCACTGAATGCGGTGTGGGGTATCATGAACCACTTCGGTGGCCGTACCCACCCCGACAACCCAGGCCCTGGCGACGTGTTCGACGAAATCGGCCCGATCGCCCTGGCCGACTGACACGCAGGAGGCAACATGCGCATCGCTCTGTTCCAGGGCCATCCCCAGCCGCTGGATGTACCCGGCAACCTGCAACGGCTGCGCCAGCAGGCGCAGCTGGCAGTAGAACGTGGCGCGCAGTTGCTGGTGTGCCCGGAAATGTTCCTCAGCGGCTACAACATCGGCCTGGCTCAGGTGGAGCACCTGGCCGAGGCGGCCGATGGTCCGGCAGCCATGGCGGTGGTGGAAATCGCCCAGGCGCACCGCATAGCCATTGTCTATGGCTACCCGGAGCGCGGCGAGGACGGGGCGATCTACAACAGCGTGCAGTTGATCGACGCCCATGGGCGAAGCCTGGGCAACTACCGCAAGACCCACTTGTTCGGTGAACTGGACCGTTCGATGTTCAGCCCCGGCCCCGATCACTTCCCGGTGGTACAGCTGGAGGGCTGGAAGGTCGGCCTGCTGATCTGCTACGACATTGAGTTCCCGGAGAACGCCCGGCGCCTGGCACTGGACGGCGCCGAGCTGATTCTGGTGCCAACGGCGAACATGGCGCCCTACGATTTCACCTGCCAGGTGACCGTGCGGGCGCGGGCGCAGGAGAACCAGTGTTATCTGGTGTATGCCAACTACTGCGGGGCAGAAGGGCAGATCCAGTATTGCGGGCAAAGCAGCATCATCGCCCCGGACGGCAGCCTGCTGGCGATGGCCGGGCACGATGAATGCCTGTTGCTGGCCGAACTTGAGCATGAGCGGGTGGTGCAGGGGCGCGCAGCCTTCCCCTACCTGAGCGATCTGCGCCAGGAGCTGCACCTGCGTCAAGGCTGACGGGGGCCGCTTTCACATCGACCGCGTGAACCTAAAGCCCTGTGCAGTACTGTGGGAGCGGGCTCGCCCGCGAAGGGGCCGGGCCTGGGAACAAATGGGTTAGCATGGAAACCGAGCAACCGGAGCCCCCCATGCCTGACGCCACCCGCCACCTGACCCTCGCCAACGGCCTGCAGCTGACCCTGCGCCACGCCCCGCGCCTGAAGCGCTCGGCGGCCGCACTGCGGGTGCACGCGGGCAGCCACGATGCCCCCGCCAAATGGCCCGGCCTGGCGCACTTTCTCGAACACCTGTTCTTCCTCGGTACCTCCCGCTTTGCGCTGAACGATGGCTTGATGCGCTACGTGCAAACCCTCGGCGGCCAAGTCAACGCCAGCACCCGCGAACGTACTACCGACTTTTTCTTCGAAGTGCCACCCAGTGCTTTGGCCGGCGGCCTTGAGCGCCTGTGCCAGATGCTTGCCGAACCCGACCTGGGCAGCGAGCGCCAGCGCCGCGAACGCGAGGTGATTCACGCCGAGTTCATCGCCTGGGCCCGCAACCCGCAGGCCCAGCAGCAGTTCGCCTTGCTGCAAGCGGCCGCGCCTGGCCACCCGCTGGGCGCATTCCATGCCGGCAACCGTTACACCCTGGCCCTGCAGGATCCGCGCTTCCAGCAAGCGCTCGGCGGTTTTCACCGGCGCTTCTACCAGGGCGGGCAGATCACCTTGAGCCTGTGCGGCCCACAACCGCTGGATGAGCTGGAGCGAATCGGCCGCCAACATGCCGGGCTTTTCGCTGTGGGGCAGCCTGTGGCTCAGGCGCAGCCACCCTGCCTGTCGGCAGCGGCCGACCCGCTGGTGTTCACGCACCAGCAGCTCCCAAGTGGCGCCGAGCAGGCGCTGGAACTGCTGACCACCGGCCTTGAAGACAGCCGCCCCGGTACCTGGCTGGGCACCCTGCGTGAGCGTGGCTGGCTGCACAGTTTCAAAGCTGAAACACTATATGCATTCGCCGGTCAGTTGCTGTGGCACCTCGACCTCAAGCTCAGTGCCAACGCCTGCCCGGACGAAGCCCGCGACCTGCTGCACGGCTGGTTCAGTTTCATGCGCCAAGCCGACCGCCGTTCGCTGAACCAGCAGTTCGGTGCGTTGCAGCGCAGCCGCGCGCACAGCGCAAGCGCACTGGAGCTGGCCCGCCGGGACAGCGCAGGCCGGCCGTTCGCCCAACTGGATGCCCAAGGCCTGCACGCGCTGGATGCGCTGCTTGATGATTTGCCCTGCGCCGAGCGCGGCCATTGGCAATTGCCGCCAGCCGACCCGTTGCTCAGTGCCGAACTGCCCAATGCCAACCCGCAGCCGCTGCCGGCGGCGCTGACCATCAGTGGCCAGCTCCCGGCCTCGCGCCAGTACGCGGCGCTGTACCTGCGCTGGCAGGTGCCTTCGCCCTTGCGCCAGCCGCTGAAACGGGTGCTCGAACAGGCCCTGGCGCCGTTGCAAGAACGTTGTGAACGCGCCTCGGTGCAACTGCAATTCACCAGTGCCGGCGCTTACTGGCAGCTGCGCTGCGGCGGGCTGCCAGCGGCGGTGCTGCGCACAACGCAACAGGCGTTGGGGTTGCTGCGCGAACCGCCTGCCAGCTGCTGGCAAGCCAGCGCCGCGCAGCCCCCGGCATTGATACCCATCCGCCTGTTGCTGCAGCAACTGCCGGATGCGGTAGCCGGTGGCCTGCCTGAAACAACGCCGGATTGCTCGCTGGGGCAGCAGCACCTCGCAAGCCTATGGCAGCAATCGCAGTGGCAAGGCTTGGCCACGGGTTTCGACGCCAGGGCGCTGGGCGCACTGGGTGTTGCCTTGCAGCAGTGCCCCGGCCAAGGTGCGCGGCCTACGCCGGCACCCAGCTGGGCCAGCAAGCGCTGGTACCACGTTAGCGCCCCAGGCAGTGAACATGCCCTGTTGCTGTTTTGCCCACTGCCTGCGGCAGACGAAGCCCGCGGCCGCCTGCTCGCCCAATTACTGCAAGGCCCGGTGTACCAAAGGCTGCGGGTAGAACTGCAGCTGGGCTACGCGGTATTCAGTGCCTTTCGCCAGATCGAGGGCGTGGGTGGCCTGTTGTTCGGTGTGCAGTCTCCGCACACCGGCCAGGTTCAGGTCCTTGACCACCTGACGGCCCTGCTGCGCCAGGGCGTTACCCTTGACGCCGGGGTTCGCCAGGCCTTGGCCGAGCAATTTGCCGAGCCGGCCATGGCCAACGCGGAGGTCACCGAGTGGGCATGGCAGACACACCTGGCTACACAACCAGGCCAGCTCGATGGCCTGCGCAGGTCTATCCTGAACACGCGGCAGACGGATCTGGACCAGTTGCTCAGCAACCTGCTCGATACGGGGGCTGTCTGGCTTTGCCTGGCCAACGCTGCCGCGCCAGACACTTCCTGGCACGGCGAAAGCCCATGATTGTTACGCAAAGTGCAATGGCACTTTTCGAATAATTAACCTTTCGGTACAAATTTTTCTTGTAAGATAGCGCAATCCCAGTTCTGGGAACCTCCTGCGCATGGCGGTACCCAAGTAGTAGCTGAGCAAACCAAAACCCATCCGGAAGGAGTAACTCCATGTGGACCAAACCTGCTTACACTGATCTGCGTATCGGCTTCGAAGTCACCATGTACTTCGCTAACCGCTAAGCCCGGCTTACGGTTCCACGCCTCGGCCTGCCGGGGCGTTTTCGTTTTCAAGATACGGATTTCGCACAGCATAGAGAGTGGCCATGTATATCCAGGTTCTCGGCTCCGCCGCCGGTGGCGGGTTCCCGCAGTGGAACTGCAATTGCGTCAACTGCAAGGGTTACCGTGACGGCACCCTGCGCGCAACGGCGCGCACCCAGTCGTCCATCGCCCTGTCCGACGACGGCGTGCACTGGGTACTGTGCAATGCCTCGCCCGACATCCGCGCGCAGCTGCAAGCCTTTGCGCCCATGCAGCCAGCCCGGGCCCTGCGCGATACCGGCATCAACGCCATCGTGCTGCTGGACAGCCAGATCGACCACACCACCGGGCTGCTCAGCCTGCGCGAAGGCTGCCCGCACCAGGTGTGGTGCACCGACATGGTCCACCAGGACCTGACCACCGGCTTCCCCCTGTTCAACATGCTCAGCCACTGGAACGGTGGGCTGCAGTGGAACCGCATCGAGCTCGAAGGCAGCTTTGTGATCGACGCCTGCCCCAACCTGCGCTTCACGCCCTTCCCGCTGCGCAGCGCCGCACCGCCCTACTCGCCGCACCGCTTCGACCCCCACCCAGGCGACAACCTTGGCTTGCTGGTCGAAGATACCCGTACCGGCGGCAAGCTGTTCTACGCCCCTGGCCTGGGCCAGGTCGATGACAAGCTGCTGGCGATGATGCACGGCGCCGACTGCCTGCTGGTCGACGGCACCTTGTGGGAAGACGATGAAATGCAGCGCCGTGGCGTTGGTACCCGCACCGGGCGCGAGATGGGCCACCTGGCGCAGAACGGCCCCGGCGGCATGCTGGAAGTGCTCGATGGCTTCCCGCGCCAGCGCAAAGTGCTTATCCACATCAACAACACCAACCCGATACTTGATGAAGCATCGCCCGAACGCGCCGAAGTACTGCGCCGGGGCGTGGAAGTGGCCTTCGATGGCATGAGTATCGAGTTCTAAATACAGACGGCCAGACGACACTGAACCCCTGTGGGAGCGGGCATGCCCGCGAAGCAGCCAATACAGTTCATGGCACCGGCTTGGCCGGTGTTCGCGGGCATGCCCGCTCCCACAGGGGTGAGTTGCCAGGCCAGTCAAGCGTTTTACAGGAGCCAGCCGAATGAGCGATGCACTGCCGATGTCCCCTGCCGAGTTCGAGCAGGCCCTGCGCGCCAAGGGCGCCTTTTACCATATCCATCACCCCTATCATGTGGCGATGTACCAGGGCCGGGCCAGCCGCGAGCAGATCCAGGGCTGGGTCGCGAACCGCTTCTACTATCAGGTCAACATCCCCATGAAGGATGCCGCGATCCTGGCCAACTGCCCCGACCGCGAAGTACGCCGCGAGTGGATACAGCGCCTGCTCGACCACGACGGTGCCCCAGGCGAAGACGGCGGTATCGAGGCCTGGCTGCGCCTGGGCCAGGCGGTGGGGCTGGACCCCGACCAGTTGCGCTCACAAGAGCTGGTACTGCCCGGCGTGCGCTTTGCCGTAGACGCCTACGTCAACTTCGCCCGCCGCGCCAGCTGGCAGGAAGCGGCCAGCAGCTCGCTGACCGAACTGTTCGCCCCGCAAATCCACCAGTCGCGCCTGGACAGCTGGCCGCAACACTACCCGTGGATCGACCCGGCCGGCTACGAGTACTTCCGTACCCGCCTGGGCCAGGCCCGGCGTGACGTGGAGCACGGCCTGGCCATTACCCTGCAGCATTACACCACCCGCGCAGGCCAGGAGCGTATGCTGGAAATACTGCAGTTCAAGCTGGATATCCTCTGGAGCATGCTCGACGCCATGAGCATGGCATACGAGCTGAACCGCCCGCCCTATCACTCCGTCACCCAGGACCGGGTGTGGCACAAGGGGATCACCCTATGAGTTTCGACCGTAACCAAGTGCCGAACTGGCGCCCCGGCTACCGCTTCCAGTACGAACCGGCGCAGAAAGGCCATGTGCTGCTCTACCCTGAAGGCATGATCAAGCTCAATGACAGCGCCAGCCTGATCGGTGGGCTGATCGATGGCCAGCGCGACGTAGCAGCGATCATCAACGAACTCGAACAGCAATTCCCCGGCGTGCCCCAGGTAGCCGAGGACATCGAGCAGTTCATGGAGGTAGCCCGTGCCGAACACTGGATCGTCCTCGCCTGAGTTGCCGCCCACGCCCGCTGTGGGCTTGCCGCTGTGGCTGCTGGCCGAGCTGACCTACCGTTGCCCGCTGCAGTGCCCGTACTGCTCCAACCCGCTGGACTTTGCCGCCCAGGGCCAGGAGCTGAACACCGAACAGTGGTTCAAGGTCATGGCCGAGGCACGCCAGATGGGCGCCGCGCAAATCGGCTTTTCCGGTGGTGAGCCGTTGGTGCGCCAGGACCTGGCCGAGCTGATTGGCGAGGCCCGTCGGCTGGGTTACTACACCAACCTGATCACCTCCGGCATTGGCCTGAACGAGGCGCGCATCGCCGAATTCAAGGAGGCCGGCCTGGACCATATCCAGATCAGCTTCCAAGCCAGCGACGAGCAGGTCAACAACCTGCTGGCCGGCTCGAAGAAGGCCTTTGCGCAAAAGCTGGAAATGGCCCGCGCAGTGAAGGCCCACGGCTACCCGATGGTGCTCAACTTCGTCACCCACCGGCACAACATCGACAAGATCGACCGCATCATCGAGCTGTGCATCGCGCTGGAAGCCGACTTCGTCGAGCTTGCCACCTGCCAGTTCTATGGCTGGGCGCACCTCAACCGCCTTGGCCTGCTGCCAACGCGCGCGCAATTGGAGCGTGCCGAGCGCATCACCAACGAGTACCGCGCAAAACTCAAGGCCGAAGGCAACCCGTGCAAGCTGATCTTCGTCACCCCGGACTACTACGAAGAGCGCCCCAAGGCCTGCATGAATGGCTGGGGCAACCTGTTCCTCACCATCACACCTGACGGTACCGCACTGCCCTGCCATGGCGCCCGCCAGCTGCCGGTGCAGTTCCCTAATGTGCGTGAGCACGACCTGCACCACATCTGGTACGAGTCGTTCGGCTTCAACCGCTTCCGTGGCTACGAGTGGATGCGCGAACCGTGCCGCTCATGCGACGAAAAGGAAAAGGACTTCGGCGGCTGCCGCTGCCAGGCCTTCATGCTGACCGGCGACGCCCGCAACGCCGACCCGGTGTGCGCCAAGTCGGCCGACCACGGCATCATTCTCAAGGCCCGCGAGGAGGCCGAAAGCGCCCAGCTCGCCATTGAACAGATGACCTTCCGCAATGAACGTAACTCCCGTGTCATCGCCCGCGGCTGAATTCAGCGCGGCCCAGGCCGTGGCCGCCGGCACCGACTTTGCCGAACTCAAGGTCAGTGCCGACGGGCTGTTCTGGCTGGAATTTCGCCCAGCCGATGGGGCTTGCCGCATCTGGCACTGGTTGTACTGCCAGGCTCGCTGCCTGACCCCGGATGGCTTCAGCGTGCGCAGCCGGGTCTACGAGTATGGCGGTGGCAGTTTCTGCCTGGGCGGCGACGGGTTGGTGTTCGTCAACGAGCAGGACCAGCAGGTCTATACCCAACCGCTGGACGACCTGGAACCGCGGGCCCTGACGCAGAATGCCAACTGCCGCTATGGCGATGTGCAATGGCACGACGGCCAGGTACTGGCGGTTGAAGAACGCCACGCCGACCAGGTCGAACATCGCCTGGTCGCGCTGCGCGACGGCGGCTGCGAAGTGCTTGCCGAAGGCGCCGACTTCTATGCTGCACCGACGGTGAGTGGCGACGGCCAGCGCCTGGCGTGGATCGAATGGGACCGCCCGGCACAGCCATGGACCGTGACCCGGTTGATGTGCCGCATGCGCGATGCCAGTGGCCACTGGTTGCCCGCGCAGTGCGTGGCGGCAGCCGAGGAATCGCTGCAGCAGCCGCGCTTCGATGGCGAAGGCCGGCTGTACTGCCTGTCCGACCGCAATGGGTTCTGGCAACCCTGGGGCGAAGTCGATGGCCAGTGGCAGGCGATGCCTGCCGAGCAGGCAGACCACGCGGCGGCCCCCTGGCAGCTGGGCACCTGCACTTGGTTGCCATTGGGCTCACACAGCTACCTGGCCAGCTGGTTCGAAAACGGCTTCGGCCAACTGGGGGTGCGCGGGGCCGATGGCCGCACCGAGCGCTTCGCCAGTGCCTACACCCGCTTTCGCAACCTGGCCATCGACGGCGACCACCTCTATGCCATCGCCGCCTCGCCCATCAGCCCGCCGGCGGTGATTGCCATCGACCGCAGCAACCACGAGGTTCGCGTGCTGGCCGGTGGGGCCGAAGTGCTGCCAGCCGACCACGTCAGCCTGCCACAGGCGTTCCACTACGCCAGTGATGGTGAGCAGGCGCATGGTTTCTTCTACCCGGCGGCCCGTTCGCAGGGGGCCGCACCGCTGGTGGTGTTCATCCACGGCGGCCCGACATCGGCCTGCTACCCGGTGCTCGACCCGCGCATCCAGTACTGGACCCAACGCGGCTTTGCCGTGGCCGACCTGAACTACCGGGGCAGCACCGGCTATGGCCGGGCGTACCGCCAGGCACTGCACCTGCGCTGGGGCGAGAGCGATGTGGCCGACGCCTGTGCAGCGGTCCGGCACCTGGCAGCACAGGGCCTGGTCGACCCACGCAAGGCGTTCATCCGCGGTGGCAGCGCGGGGGGCTATACCACGCTCTGCGCCTTGGCGTTCCATGACGTGTTCCGTGCCGGTGCCAGCCTGTACGGGGTCAGCGACCCGATAGCGCTAGGGCGTGCCACGCACAAGTTCGAGGGTGATTACCTGGACTGGCTGATTGGCGACCCCGCCCTGGATGCCGAGCGCTACCGCCAACGCACGCCGCTGCTGCATGCAGGGCAGATCAGGGTGCCGGTGATCTTCTTCCAGGGCGAGCTGGATGCGGTGGTGGTGCCAGAGCAAACCCGGTCGATGCTGGCGGCGTTGCAGGCCAACGGGATCGAGGCGCAAGGGCACTTCTACGCGGGCGAACGGCATGGGTTCCGCAAGGCGCAGAACCTGGCGCATGCGCTGGAAGAAGAGTGGAAGTTCTATTGCCGGGTGTTAGAAGGCTGACCCTTGGGGGCTGCTTTGCAGCCCAATCGCCGGCAAGCCAGCTCCCACAGGGATCGCCTTAGGGCTGACAGGTGTTTGCCACAAGGTATGGCAGCGC